>JBKJLZ010000074.1:0-9278 GCA_046596705.1 Sphingorhabdus sp.
AAGGCCAAGGCTGACATTGCAGTGCTTGGGCAGGCACTTGAAACGTACCGACTTGATAATCTGACATATCCCGATGCAGGTAGCGGGTTGCAATCGTTGGTGACGCCGCCGACGACAGGCGGTAGCACCCGTACTGAGGGCTATATCAAGAAGCTGCCCAATGATCCGTGGGGCCGACCATATCAATATAGCAACCCCGGCAAAAACGGTGCGTTCGATGTCTATTCTCTGGGCGGCGACGGCGCGCCCGGCGGCGAGAATGAAAATGCCGACATTTACGGCGAGTAAAGCGCCAAACGGATTTACCCTTGTCGAATTGATGGTGGTCATTTTCATTGTTGGGCTCGCCAGTGCCGCTGTCGTTATGACGGCTGCATCGCCTGACGGGGGCGCGCGGAATGAAGCCGAGCAACTGGCGGCGCGAATAGCTGCTCTGCGCGATCATGCGATCCTGCAATCACGCGGCATGGCAGTATGGGTAAGACCATCGGGCTACGGCTTCGATGCGCGGAGCGATGGTATATGGCGACCGCTGACCCAGGCTCCGTTTGCCAGCACCAATTGGAAACGAGGTACAGTAGCGCAGATCGGCAATGGCGGACAATTGCGAGTGGTGTTCGACAGTACCGGTATGCCGTCAAGTGCCATGGAGATTATCATAAAACGGGGCCCTGCATCGGCTTCGGTTGATGTATCGGCGGCAGGTGATGTTGATGTATCGCGATAAATCGCCAGCGCACAATGGTTTTACCTTGCTTGAAATAATGGTGGCTCTGGCGATATTCAGCCTTGCCGCATTGGCGATGGTCCGTTTGCAAGGATATTCGGTGCGCTCGACAGCGGTATTGGGCGATAGTGGCATGGCGTGGCAAGTGGCGCGCAATCTTGCGGTCGAACGGCTTTCCGATCCCGCACCACCCGTTATTGGCGACGAGAACGGTGAAGAGGTCAATGGTGGGCAAAACTGGGATTGGACCGTCAGCACCAAAAAAACTGACGACGCGCGTCTGCTGCGGATCGACATTCTAGTCGCGGGAACGGGGCTTGCCGCTCGACGGACGGCGAAGCTTACGATCGCGCGGCCGGTCGAGCAATGAGTAGCAAGGACCCACAAGAAGCGGGCTTCACGCTGATCGAGCTGTTGGTGGCGCTGGCGATTTTTGCACTGATGTCGGTCGCCGGTGTCGCATTGCTGCGTTCCGGCAGCGACACACAGATTGCAGTGAAGGCGCGGCTCGAAGTGCTGGCAAGAAGCAGCAGGCTGGCAAGTGCGTTGGAAAGTGATTTAGCGCAGGCCGTGCCGCGCACTGTTCGAGATCTGGGCGGACAACCGGTTCCCGCATTTATCCAGGGCAGCGACGTGACTCCGGGCGCGCTGTTTGGCTTTGTTCGGGCGGGCTGGTCGAATTTCGACAATGCGCAGCGAGCTAGTCTGCAGCGCGTCAGCTACAGTTTCGATCAGGGCGCGCTAAAGCGGACAAGCTGGCCGATGCTTGATGGCAGCGCGCCGGGCGAGGCTACAGTCATGCTAGCCGATGTTGCCGATATTACGTTGCGGTACCGCGATAATCGGGGCGAATGGCGCAGCGACTGGACCGCAACCGACGCAACAGCAATGCCGCGCGCCATTGAAATACGGTTGCGGCCGTCTCGGGGCGCTGAGCAGCGTATGCTGTTTCTCGTCGGCACTCAGGTCCGCCCGGAACCGGTGCCCGCCGAAGACGATCCGGCTGTCTGATGAAGTTGCCAGAAAAAGAGCGTGGCGCAGCCTTGCTGTCGATCCTGCTGCTGGTTGCCGTGCTGGCGGTTATCGCCGCAACCACGCTCGACCGGGTGGCGCTTTCGACAAAGCTGGCTGGCAACGGCGCGGCGCTGGCACAGGCACGCGCCTACAGCTATGCCGCTGAAAGCATTGCTACCGCCAGACTTGAGGATTTGCTGAGCCGTGATGCCGCGCAGACTACATTGGCGGGGGGCTGGATGGGGCAGCCGCAGCAACTGCCAATACCAGTCGGCACCGCAACCGCCACCATCCGCGATGCCGGAAATTGTTTTAATTTGAACAGCCTGGTTACCGATGTCAATGGCGTGATGGCGGCAAGCAGTGTTGGACAAGAGCAGTTCGTTGTTTTGATGACGACATTAGGTATTGCCGAAAACCAGGCGCGACCGGTTGCTGCCGCATCTGCCGACTGGGCAGACGCCGATGTGCTGGCCTTGCCCGCCGGAGCCGAGGATGAGAGCTACCGCGTTACCAAAACTCCCTACCTTGCGGCCAATCAACTGTTCGCTCACCCAAGCGAATTGCGCGCGGTCAAGGGCGTGACGCCGGATATATATGCTCGGCTGCGCGGCTGGATCTGTGCATTGCCGATTGCCGAGCTTTCGCCGCTCAATGTTAATACTCTGCTGCCCGAACAGGCACCGCTTCTCGTCATGCTGTTTCCTCCAGGAAAATACAGTCCTCAAGCCGCGCGGACCTATCTCGCCAAGCGGCCCGCGAGTGGCTATGGCAGCCTCATCCGATTCTGGGGAGCGCCCGAATTGGCGGCGTTACAGCCGTCGGCTATGGTGCAGGGGCAGGTCAAACTGACGAGTAAGTGGTTCATGTTGGAGACGACGGTGACAGCGGGCGAATTGGCCCTGCAGAGCGAAGCTCTGGTCGTCGGTGACCCGGCTCCCGCTCGCGTGCTTTGGCGCAGCTGGGGTGAGGCCGAATGACGCTGGCGCACGCCCTTATCGTTGGTTTTCCTACCGCAGTGCGTGAAAACACTTCGCTGTGGTATGTCCGCGACGGGATTGTGGTTTCTTCTGGAATTTTGGCTGACATTACCGAATTGCTCAACGGCGCCGATATTAGCGACTCGGTCGTCTTGGCGATTGTGCCACCAGCACAGGCGCGGTGCATCTGGTCATCCTTTCCCGATCTTGAACCACGCCAGGCGGCGGGTGTCGCCCGCTTGCAGGCAATTGAACAATCCATTGGTCCGGTGCATGCTGTTTCGCGTCATCTGGACGGCGATGCGGTGGTCACCGCGACAATTGCTCCGGTAACGATGGATTATGGACTGTTGGCGTTGGCGGTCGTCGGCCTTAACCCCGATATTGTCATTCCGGCCAGCTTGATCATTCATGCCCCTGCCGACGGCGCTGTCTGCGCCGTGATTGACGGTGAGCCGCTACTGCGCGGTGCGACTTTGGCTGCTCCAGACGAGCCTGCGCTGCGCGCGCTGCTCATCGGCGAGGCTGAGGTTAAAGAAATCGACAATGAGGCAGTGATTGCCATGCTGATAGGCGCAGCGCAATATCCGGCGCTAAACCTGCGTGAAGGCATTTATGCAAAGCGCGAGCAACGGGTCTGGGCAACCGCTGAACAACGCAAATGGATAAAGCGCTTGTCTGCTGCATTGGTCGCCGCAACATTGTTGCTGGCTGTGACGTCCTTGGCCAAATACTGGCTGTCAACCGGTGCTGAGAACGACCGTGCATTGGCGGCGGCGCAGAAAATCGATCCGGCGATTACCGACATTGAGCAGGCCGAAGCGCAGATCGATCAAGCCTTTCAGCAGAAGGGCCTATCGAGCGGTCGTTTCGGATCGCTATCGGCGGGGCTTTGGCGCTCGGTGAAAGCGACGCCGAACGTGTCGGTCCGTGAACTGCGCTATGGTGAGGATGGCATCCTTTCGGCGGTATTGGCCGCCCCGGATTCCAACAGCATAAATAATGCGCTGCTTGCCATCCAGCGCGACGGCTTTCGCATCACGGCTACCGCCCGTCAGGACACCACCGGTGCAACATTGACCGATCTAACGGTGCGGATGCCATGACCGCTACTGTCCGCCAGTGGTTTGCTGCATTGAGCCAGCGCGAGCAATATCTGGTTGCTATTGCCGGTGCTTTGACCGCTCTGATTGCCCTCATATTTGGCATAGCGTTAACGGTATCGGCCATTGACGAAGCCGAAGCCTCGCACGATGCAGCGGTCGAACGTCGTGGACGGATCGAGGCTAAACTTGCGAATATGGCGCTTGGCAACGGTCGGCAACCAGCCGTAAACCTTACCGCAATTGACCTTGTGATCACCCAAAGCGCCGCCGAACAAGGATTTGATCTGGTTAAGGCACCAGGAAGTGCAGCCGGGCAGCTTTCGTTCCGGATGGAGCAGGCGCGGTCGCCCGCGTTACTGGCCTGGCTTGCAGCTTTGGAAGCGCAAGGCATTGAGGTTCGGACTTTGGCATTGCGTTCGGGCGGCAACGGCAACGTGACAGTCGACGCGCAACTGCGGCAGACATCGAAGTGAGCCGCCGTTCGCTTTCGATTGCCGCCGCAGGGCTGTTCTTGGCTGCGCTAATCCTTTTTATGCCGCTGCGTGTAGCCGTCGGTGGCGACGGTGTGTCGGCGCGCAAGGTGGATGGTATCTTGTGGGATGGTTCAATTCGCGATTTGCGTATCGGGCGGCTGGCAATCGGGGACGTCAATGCACGGCTGAAATTCTGGCCGCTGTTTCTTGGCCGAGCTCAGATTTTGCTTTCGCGTGGCGACGCTCAGTTTGCGCCAGGGATTGAAGGATCTGTAACGCGGCGTCCTAGCGGTTTTTCGGTTGACCATATGCGCGCCTCGTTCCCTGTGGGTCAGTTTTTCGCGCCATTGCCCGCTCAGAATATCGAACTGCAAGATTTCTCGGTCCGGTTCGGCGCTGGCCGGTGCATATCGGCGGACGGCAGCGTTCGGCTAACGCTGCCCGGCGGCATCCCTGGCTTCGATGTTGCAAACGGTATGTTGGGCAAGCCGCGCTGCAGCCAGGGTGATTTGCTCGTTCCGCTCAGCAGCCAGTCGGCGATGGAACGTATCGATATCCGGCTCAAAGCGGACGGCAATTACACAGCGACGATATTCCTGAGCGGTGACCGGCTCGACCAGTCGGTGGCACTAGGCATGGCCGGTTTCAAAGCGGTCGCTGGCGGTCAGCGCATGGTTGTGCGAGGACGGCTCTGACGATGCATGTCGATGCAGCGGATGCTTTGTTGGCATCGCTGCCTTTCTGGTTCCAAGCGACGTTACTTGGTGTGTTGGGCGCAATCTGGGGCAGCTTTGCGGGCGCATTATGCGCTCGCTGGCCTTCTGGAGAATGCGTGGCGACAGGTCGTTCACGGTGTGACGCATGCGGCAAAACTATCGCATCGTTCGATCTGATACCGCTGATTTCGTTCGCCGTTCTGAAAGGCAAATGCCGAAGTTGCCGGGCGCGCATCAGCACAGACCACCTTGCTATGGAAATCGCGGCGGTCGTCCTCGGCATATTGCCGTTATTTCTTCTCCCCCCTTCACAGGCGCTGGCCGCTGCTACATTCGCTTGGTTGCTTTTGCCGCTGATCGTACTCGACATCCGATACTTATGGTTGCCCGACCGCTTGACCCTCCTCCTGGCGTTAGCAGGAATATTGGCGGGACCATTTCTGATGCCTGAGATCAGCTGGATCGACCGAGTGGCAGGCGGCATCGGAGGATTTGCGGTGTTCGACATCATCCGCCTAATTTATCGCGCGGTGCGGCATCGCGAAGGCATGGGAGCTGGGGACCCGAAGCTGTTGGGAGCGATCGGTATCTGGCTTGGCTGGCAGGCTTTGCCTCTTGTGATATTACTCGCCAGCGTTATCGGATTGATGTGGGCTCTTTCATCGAAAGTGCTGTTTCGGCGCGAAGTAACAGCCGTTGCATTTGGAGCAATGCTCGGCGGTTCGGCGTTGCTTTGTGTCTGGTCGATGGCGTCCGGGATATGACAGTAAAATCAGCACGCGAAACTGCGTCGAGCCAGCTCTTTACGCAGACGTGCGAACCTCGTCCTTTGCGGAGTGCGCAGGATAGTCCTCGCCGCTTATATCGGCAGGTCCGCCGATCAGAACAAAATGCCGGTCGCAGTAGCCGCAATCGATGTAGCCTTTTTCGTCGATCTGCAACCAAATACGCGGGTGGCCCAAAGCTGCGGGAATGTCGCCGCTGCCATCGCAAGCGACGCGGGGTTGATGGACGCGCAGAGTTTCAGGAGGGTTGGTCATTGCGGCATATTAGCAAAGCGTCGCATTGACGGCAACGGGTATCCACGGCAAATTTCTATCTCGGTTATTGGTATTCCAGTGTTGCAGTAAATGTGCCTGAATACGCACCGGCGGGTTGACGGGCCCCTACATTAAGCGTTCCGCCCACTGTAAACCAGAATATCCCATTAGCGGTCAAAATCCGAAAATTAGGCGAGGCACCCGCCGGTTGGAGCGAAGGAGCCGGGCCAATCAACAAATTATTCACTGTCATCGATGGGCCGGGACCAGTCAGCGTGATTGTTGACGGTGTAAGACGAATTCGCAGCCGCTGATTCTGTCTACCCATTCCGGCAAAGCGAGCCGCTTGATAATCGTTGCCGACCAGCACTATGCCGTTGGTTGAGGTGCGAACGTTGGTCGTGGAGATCGTCACCGTTCCGGCGACATTACTAGGGATTATCCTGCCGAAATCGAGATTCTCGACCTGAATAAACGACAACGGACTGACAACTGCTACTTGCGCGTCGCCCGGCGCGGCATGACCCGGACTTGCGGCAAACCCCACAGCTACGGCCAATAGCATTGCCCAACGCCGAACCGTCCGGAAAAGTTGTGCCGCTATCATCTACCGACCGTTAGTGCGGTCGCTGTAAGATATGACCAACATTTATAGTTAATGAAATTTAACATGTTGTGCTTGCCCGAAACGGTAAACACTGCCGGAAAGCGAGTTTGCGGACGTTGCGCCCGTCGTGGCACTCCGCTACCGCATCCCGATGTCCGAACAAGCCATTTCAATCCAAAATTTGTCGAAAACTTACGCCGGAGGCAAACAGGCTTTGAGTGATGTCAGCTTCGACGTCGCACAAGGTTCGATTTTTGGGCTGCTTGGCCCCAATGGCGCAGGCAAATCGACGCTTATTAATATCCTTGCTGGACTCGTCATGAAGAGCAGCGGGTCGGCGTCGATCTGGGGCTTCGACATTGACGTGAATCCTCGAAATGCCAAAGCGTCGATTGGGATTGTGCCACAGGAAATCATGTTCGACCCGTTCTTTACGCCCAAAGAAGCGCTGGAATTGCAGGCTGGACTTTACGGCGTTCCTAAAGCCAAGCGCCGAACGATGGAATTATTGAAGGCAGTGCGGCTTGAGGACAAAGCCGATGCCTATGCGCGCACTCTGTCGGGCGGCATGAAACGGCGTTTGCTCGTGGCCAAAGCGATGGTCCACACGCCTCCGGTAATTGTGCTCGACGAGCCGACGGCGGGCGTCGACATCGAACTTCGCCAGCAGCTATGGGACTATGTGCTTGAGTTGAACAAAGGCGGTGTGACGGTGGTACTCACCACGCATTATTTGGAAGAGGCCGAGCAGTTATGCGACCGGATCGCGATTATTAACCACGGCAAGTTGATTGCCAACAAGCCAACGCGCGAACTGGTCGGCATGGCGCGCGAGAAGGCGGTGGTGCTGACACTGGACCGCGATCTATCCGAAGCACCGACGCATGCTGCGTTCGAAAAGGTCGAGCTGATCGGCGATAGGGGGGTCGAAATCACTTATAACAAGGACAGTATGAACGCTGGCGAAGTGCTGACCGCGATTCAGAATATGGGGCTAGGCATTGTCGATGTGACCACCAAAGAGGCCGATCTTGAGGACGTATTCCTTCGATTGACGAGCAATCAATGATTAACACCGACGTGTTGATTATCGGATCAGGCGCGGCGGGCTTAACTGCTGCGTTGCAGCTGGCAACGACTCGGAAAGTCACTGTGCTTGCTAAAGGATCGCTCTCAGACGGCGCGACGGCATGGGCGCAGGGTGGAATTGCGGCGGTTTTGGAACCCGGCGATACTTTTGAAAGTCATATCGAGGACACGATGATTGCAGGCGCCGGGCTTAATAACCGCGCAACGGTCGAGTTCGTCATCGAAAATGCGCCAGAGGCCATCGAACGATTGGCAGCTCTTGGGGTGCCGTTCAATCTGGACGGCCCAAATGGCGACGGAGACTGGCATCTGACGCGTGAGGGTGGCCATAGCCACCGCCGTATTGTTCATGTCGATGACGCGACAGGCTGGGCAGTGCAGGAGGCGTTGGAGACTGCGGCGAAGGCGAACCCGAATATTACACTCATCCCTGATATGGTCGCTATCGACCTGATCATGGGCCGTCACCAGGAACGGTTTTCGACAAGCGGACGTATCCACGGCGTCTACGCGCTTAACCGTCAAACCGGTAAGGTTGAGACGCATACTGCGCGCGCTACAATCCTTGCCACTGGTGGGGCAGGGCGGACCTATCTCTATTCGACCGCACCCCGCGGAGCGACCGGTGACGGTATAGCGATGGCATGGCGCGCTGGATGCCGCGTGTCCAACATGGAGTTTATGCAGTTTCACCCGACCTGTCTCTACAATCTGGAAGTCAAAAACTTCCTGATTACCGAGGCTGTGCGCGGTGAGGGCGGCATCCTCAAAAACCCCAAGACCGGGCATCGCTATATGCCTGATTATGACGAACGTGCCGAGTTGGCGCCACGTGATATCGTCGCCCGCGCTAATGACGCGGAAATCAAGCGAGATGGGCTGGATTATGTCCACCTCGACATCAGTCATAAACCGGCTAAGTTCGTGAAAGAGCATTTTCCGAATATCTACGAAAAGCTGATCGGTCTTGGTATCGACATTACCAAGGAGCCGATCCCGGTGGTGCCAGCACAGCATTATACTTGCGGCGGAGTGCTCGTCGATCTCGACGGTCGAACCGATGCACCTGGGTTGTATGCGGCTGGGGAAGTAACGCAGAGCGGCCTCCACGGTGCGAACCGATTGGCGTCCAACTCGCTGCTTGAGTGCTTCGTTTTCGGCGATGCCTGTGCGCGGCATATCGAAGCCAATTGGGACGGCCTCCCATCCGCTCCCGCAATCCGCCAATGG
The DNA here is from genome assembly GCA_046596705.1 of Sphingorhabdus sp. Classification (GTDB taxonomy): domain Bacteria; phylum Pseudomonadota; class Alphaproteobacteria; order Sphingomonadales; family Sphingomonadaceae; genus Sphingorhabdus_B. The sequence goes on from JBKJLZ010000074.1 coordinate 8,983, forward strand.
GACGAAAGCCGAGTCACCGACAGCGACGAAGAAGTTGTCATTGCGCAATGCTGGCGCGAAATACGCAATTTCATGTGGAACTTCGTCGGCATTGTTCGCACGACCAAACGGCTCGAACGCGCAAAACACCGGATCGACCTGCTGCGGCAAGAAGTTGCAGATTATTACAGGCATTTCCGAGTGACGCCCGATCTGGTCGAACTTCGCAATCTTGTCGAGGTCGCCGACCTGATCATCCGCTCATCCTTGTCGCGGCAGGAAAGCCGGGGACTGCATTACACGCTGGATTATCCAGA
>JBKJLZ010000259.1:0-4409 GCA_046596705.1 Sphingorhabdus sp.
GTTATGGAGCAGGGAGCTGACGGCTTCATTGGCAAAGCGGTGCCATCGGATCAGATGATTCAGGGGATAGCTGACATACGGGCAGGGCACTTTGTTGTCTTGCAGTCGGATGGGGCGTCATTATCGGATATGTCATCCACCATGTTCGCAGCGGTCGAACTGACACCGCGTCAACGTGAAGTGCTTGCTTTGATCGCGAAAGCTAAATCAAACAAAGAAATTGGACGGACGCTCGACATTTCGCCTTTCACCGTTAGGATTCATGTTTCGGCGTTGCTGCGTATCCTGAAGGTGCAAACGCGGGCTGAAGCTGCGGCAAAAGCGGCATCGTTGCAGTTATAGACTGGTTATGCCGCCATTTTTTGCCGAATGCGCATCGTGCTTATGGTTGAGCGAAGTTCAGCGGGACGTACTGGTTTTTTTAGAATAGGAATTTCAGTATCGCATAATATATCACCGATCCTGATTTCATCGTGACCAGTCATTACGATTGTAGGAACTCGCTCACCCAATGCTTTCCGGATTGTTGCGATACATTCAACACCGGTAACGCCGCCGCCAATGTCAAAATCGCTAATAACCACATCGCAGATCTTGGGCGCGTCGGGAATGCCTGTATACGGTTGAACGATGCACCCCCACGATTGAAGCAATTCCGTAGTGGCGTCGAGAACATCGACATCGTCTTCTATCAGCAGGATACGTAACCCTGACAATGGCGCCGCATAAGAGTTAGCGACGGACCGGCTAGTCTCAATCGCTATGTTTTTATCAATTTTTAGCCCATCAATTTTGGCGGTCGTGCCGTGTCCGACACGCGATACAACAGAAATTTCTAAGCCCAATAAAGTTGCTAAGCGCTTCACAATTGAAAGACCGAGCCCAACGCCTTGCTTATCCGCATCCCCGACATTACGCACCTGATAGAACTCGTCAAAAATATAGGGGATATGTAAGGGTTCAATTCCGTCGCCACGGTCGCAGACCAGAATTGAAAGGGCCGTGCCTTTGCTCCGACAACCGACCGTCACCGATCGCCCTGGCGCATATTTTACTGCATTTGATAACAAATTTTGGATCATCGTGGTCAGCAGCGCCGGGTCCGTGACAACGGTGTGGCTGGACGGCATAAACTTAAGATCAGTTTCTGACCAATCAGCACTTCCCTGATTTTGTAGCTGAAGTTCCGCAAACACCTGCGCAATTGCGACTGGTTCGAGCTTGGGAGTGAGTCCTCCGCTGTCCAGTGTGGATATATCGAGCAGCGACCGGAATAGCCCGTTCACACCTTGCAACGACCGGTCAATACGGTCGACGATCTGCATCTGGTTAGTCGCCAGGCCAGAACTCTTCAGATTATTGAGGAATAACCCGATGGCATGTACCGGCTGGCGAAGGTCATGGCTCGCCTGCGCCAAAAAACGTGACTTGGCCAAACTCGCGCTTTCGGCGTCGCGTCGCGCCGCTTCGTTTTTTTGCAAAAGCGAACTAGCGTAAAATGGTATGATGATTGCGGTAATGGCAAGCGTTAGCACGACAATAGGATCTGCTTGCCAATAAGGTGTCAAAGCAAAAATGGTCCATAATGAAACCTGCGCCATAACCGCTGCAATAACCAGATAACGCCTGCCGAAGCGCACTCCATTCCCCAGCGTGACCCATACGATGGTTGCGTAAAGCGGCAGCATGACCGTGCAACCGGCGATGATCCCATATGCCAGACCGGCGTAATCATTAAGCATCGATAGTATACGGCGGGTGGGATAGTTACCGGGAAATCGCTTCGTCAAATACAAGATCAAAAAAGCGGTTGGCGTGTAAAATGCGTAGTATGCCAATATCGCAATGGCCCACGGCTCAATGCTATTTGTTGGCGAAACTATCATGCTCGACACTAAAATGTAGATGATGATTAAGCCAAGAATGCCGATCCGGATCCGCGCCTGGCCCTGCTCCGATCTATCTTCGTCAGGGCCGCTATCGATGCGCCGGAATATCCATTTAATCAGGTAAAGGTTTTGGATCGAACTTGTTGGCATAATTTACCTAGCGTGACTTCAGGGCATTGTGGGAAATCGATGCCCGTTTGCTCAACATTTCACCAGCACAAATGCCAAATGCGGACGGCGTTAGCTGCTCACATCAGATTTGAGTCGTGCAGTATGCCGACCGACTTACCACGCGCGTCGGTGGCGGTCAGCGCGGTCCAATGTTCGCCAACCTCATAGCCTAAGCTAATAAAGGCCGAGTTGTGGACCGCTGTCACCCGGAACCGGCCGGTTGCCCAACCGCACCGATTTGCTTTAACGGCAGCCTCTTTCGCGCGAACTTGTAGCGGTTGATTGACGCCCTTCTGTCGTACCGGCGGGATGGCTGCGACCACGTTCATTGCTGCCTTTGGTGTTGGGCAGATATATACGCGCTTATCCGCGGGGCTAGCGTTTACCACGCCATTCGGAGCATGCATTCTTTTCCAGCGATCTAATGCAGTGCGTGGGTGTTGGTTATTGCCTGCTTCATGGACAATGCCGAAAATTTGCTTGCCCTTTAACGCCCCACCAGTACCGATGCTTCGAAACGCAACATAAGTATCGCTTGGTTCCGACCCCATCGATATACGCTCCAGAACTTCGACGATCGTCACTGGCCCCGATTGCTGCTCGCAACCGGTAGCTTCTAGCCCCTTGAAGAAAGTTGGGCCGAGAAACCCTTTGTTGTCAGTAACATAATAGTTACGCAGCATCGTTCGCGTGGCAGGTTCATTCGGGCAATGAACCATACTATAGTCCTCCGGCACATCCGTTCGTATCGGTAGCCGTTCGGTTTGAGCCGATGCGCTATTCCCGGCGGCGATGACCAACAACGGCGCGGTTATAATCGACAGTTTCTTCATGCTATTGTGTTCATGATTTGCGCGCAAAGCCAGCCATGCGGCTTCGGCTCAAGAGTAGGCTCATTTTACCAACCCCCTGACTGGGACCCAACGCAAATCGCAAGTTCCGATGATACCGGGCAGTATCCGCTTCAATATGGGAAGGTCAGAATCAGTGCCGACGATCGCGGAGTTTGCCAGCGGCTGGCGCATGAAATCGACGCCCATGATACCCACCTGTACGCGCTTGCCAGCAACCAAAGTGTTCCGCACGGGCCGGACCACATAGATGCGGGCGTCATGGTCGCGACGATAAGCAACAGATCCCTTGCTCGTATACACTTTCGTGTCGTTGGTCATTTTTTCATCAGGCGAGACCAGGCCATCATAAAAGATCCAGGGGCCCAAATTGCCCTTTATCAGCAGGCTAACGCTATCGCGCCCGACGCCCATCACTTCCGCCTTTTCACCCGGTGAAAGCAGGATCGTACTATAGCGACCGCAAACACGTTGAGGGCTTGCCGCCTGTGCGACATTGCCCACACAAACAGTCGCTAACAAAAACAGGGTCGCACGTCGGAAATACAATTTAGTCATGGGTGCTGCGTCTCGCTCAATGCCAAAGCGAGCACATTAGGCAGCATGTAGCGATGCGCCAATCTTGTTGATGTACTAGGTCTATTCAACGCTATCGACCCTGCGCATCAGGGCTCTTCGCCAAGTGAAATGAAAGCCGGAAGCTGTGCCTGACAACTACAATTATGCACCAGTACATCGCAGCACTAGGTGACCGCTACACGTCAATGATACCAGCCCACGGGGTCGCTTTGCCGAATTATGGTGAAGCGCAAGACTGATGGGGCGCACGATGAGATCTTTGGCTTTGAACAAGGCGCTTGTGCGCTGGTTGGCGATTGCGATGATGTTCGCTTTCGGTGGCTTAGTATCGCAAACGGCTTACGCTGCACCGTCGCCCTTATGTCCGACCCAAACCCCGACAGTAGCCCATTCGGGCTCGGTGACGATTGATGTTTCAGCTTGCGACGGTGGATTTAACTTTGGAATGGGGGGGCCCTTTCCCAGCTCGACAACGGCCAACGGGTCTATCATACTCAGCCCGCAAAGCGGGCCCGGGACGCAGACCGTTACGTATACGCATAATGGCAATTCTGCGACTAGCGACACATTCTTTCTGGAAGACGAAAATAACGACACGCTGACGTTCAACATCACGATTTCAGCGCCGACATCGTCGATTATTGTTTCTCCCTCGTCATTGACCCCTTTGATAGCCGGTACCCCTGTTAGTCAGACTCTTACGGCAACCGGTAGCACGGGGCCTTATACATTTATTGTCAATGGCGGCACGTTGCCGATTGGTTTAGGTTTGGCAGCAAGCGGCACATTTTTCGGAACGCCGACGAACCGAGGGAACTACGCGTTTAGCGTAAGCGCCCGGGATTCGCTCGGATTTTCCACAACTAAAAGCTACTCTGGTTCAGTCCAAAATCCGTCGCTTTCAATATCACCGACAAGC
>JBKJLZ010000305.1:0-4494 GCA_046596705.1 Sphingorhabdus sp.
CTCGATGAAGCGCGCGCGTTGGGAGGAACTGTCGCAGGCGGCGAACGGACCAGCGAGGGCGACGGCATTTATGTCCGCCCCGCCTTGGTCGAAATGGCCGACCATATAGGTCCCGCCTTACGCGAAACGTTCGCGCCGATCCTTTACATTTTCCGCTATTCCGATTTCGGCGAGGCAATCGCGTTGCAAAATAGCGTCGGCGCTGGTCTGTCCTCTTCAATCTTCTCCACCGACATGCGCGAATGCGAACATTTTCTGTCTGTAAAGGGCAGCGATTGTGGTATCGCGAACGTCAATATCGGCACGTCGGGCGCAGAAATTGGCGGAGCGTTCGGCGGCGAGAAGGAAACCGGCGGTGGGCGCGAGTCCGGTTCCGACGCATGGAAAGCCTATATGCGCCGTGCTACCAATACGATTAATTATGGAAACGACCTTCCACTGGCGCAGGGTGTGTCTTTTGATATAGGCTGAGCAGATGAGCAAAATACTATTGATGGAGGGCAATGTCGCAGAGCGACGTGGCAAGGGTGAAGCCCAAGGAGTGCGTTCGTGCAGCGGCATTTACCAGGAGTCGTTGCGGGCGCACTTTCCCGATCTTGAAACCGATATATTCATCCCTGAAGATCCGCTACCGGGCCAAAACGCTTTGGTTGCTTATGACGGCATGATTATCAGCGGTTCGTCGCTTCATGCCTATGACACCGATTTTGCGGTCACCAACCAAATTGCGCTGGTACGCGCTGCAGCTGACGCAGGCCTGCCGATATTCGGAAGCTGCTGGGGCCTTCAAATCGCGGCAATGGCGGCAGGAGGGAAAGTCGAATATCACGCGCAAGGCCGCGAAGTCGGCTTTGCCCGAAAGGTTCGGGTAACCGATGCTGGTCAGGATCATCCGATGTTTGCTCGCAAAGGCCCGGTATTCGACGCGCCATGCATCCATTATGACGAAGTAACACGGCTACCAGAAGGCGCGACTTTGCTCGCGACAAATGCGCATAGCGAAGTGCAGGCGGCCGTCATTCCGCTTGGGCAGAGCGAAATCTGGGCGGTGCAATATCATCCCGAATTCGACGCCGCGCATTTGGCCGATCTTTACCGGCTCTATGCCGATGATATGGTCGGGCAGGGCTTCTTTGCCGACACGGCAGAACTCGAAGGCTATGCCGCGTCGCTCACAAAATTGGGGCAGGAGCCCGACAATACGGCGCTGGCCTGGCAGCTCGGCGTTGATACCGACATCACCGACGATGCGCGCCGCCGCGCGGAGATTATTGCCTGGGTCGAGACCTGTGTGCTGAAATAAGGGGATTTGTTATGATCGTCGACCGCCTGCCGCCTGTCAAATCCACTTTGCAACCAAGCAACCACCCTTATCTCAATGGCGCATGGACACCTCAGCATGAGGAGGTGACCGCGACCGACTTGGAGGTTATCGAGGGGCAAATCCCGACCGACATCGATGGCGTCTATCTGCGCAATACCGAAAACCAGTTGCACCAACCGCTTGGCCGTTATCACCCGTTCGACGGCGATGGAATGATCCACCAGATCGATTTTTCAGGCGGGGCCGCGACATATCGCAATCGTTGGATCCGAAGCCGGTGTTTTGCCGCCGAGCAGGATGCTGGCGGGTCGCTTTGGGGTGGGCTGATGGACCGGGGCGGCACCGGAAAACGACCCGGTTTCGGAGCGCACGGCAGTTTGAAAGATTCGGCGAGCACCGATATCATCGTCCACGCGGGAAAGGCGATTGCGACTTTCTACCAGTGTGGCGAAGGCTATGTGATGGACCCCGAAACGCTGGAGCAGGAAGGCGTTGCGCCTTGGGTGCCGCTCGATGGTATTTCCGCCCATCCCAAGGTCGATGACCGCACCGGTGAGCTGCTGTTCTTCAACTATTCAAAGTATGCGCCATACATGCATTACGGCGTGGTCGATGCCGAACACAAACTCACGCATTATGTACCGATACCGCTGCCGGGACCGCGCCTTCCGCATGATATGATGTTCACCCCCAATTGGTCGATATTCTGCGATTTCCCATTGTTTTGGGATGCCGAGTTGTTGAAGCGCGACGTTCATGTGACTCGGCTGCATGAAGGCCTGCCGTCTCGTTTTGCGCTAATACCGCGTTATGGTCAGCCTGAGGACATCCGATGGTTCGAAGCCGATCCGACATTTGTACTGCATTTTATCAATGCTTATGAGGATGGCGACGAAGTCGTGCTCGACGGATATTTCGAGGAAAATCCTTATCCACCGCCAATCGAGAGCGCTGGCGAATATGCACATATGATGGCCTATGTTGACGAGCATAGCTTTAAGCCGAGGCTTCATCAGTGGCGGTTTAATCTCGCCGATGGGACGACAAAGGAAGAGCGGTTGAATGACCGCACGCTCGAATTTGGCATGATAAATCAGCTCTATTTGGGGCAGCCCTATCGTTATGCTTACAGCACCACTTCGAAGCCCGGCTGGTTCCTGTTCAACGGTTTTGTAAAGCATGACCTGGACACTGGCGAAACATGGGACGTGCTGCTTGAAGAAGGCCGCTACGGCAGCGAAGCACCGTTTGCCCCGAGAGTGGGCGGAGTGGATGAGGACGATGGTTATCTTGTCAGCTTCATCACCGACGAAAATCGCGGGACATCGGAATGCATTTTGATCAACTGCAAACGGTTCGAGGACGGCCCCGTGTGCCGCATTGCGCTACCGCACAAGATTTCAAGCGGCACTCACGCGCACTGGGCGGACCGCACGGCGTTGCGGCGCGCAACTCGTTGACCTTACTTGGCATCGGGCCTGGACGGCGTTCTACTCCTTAAAAACCGCTTTCACACCTGTCTTCACCATGCCGGCAAGTTTCGCTGCGTCCCAGTTTGTCAGACGCACGCAGCCGTGACTTTCGGCACGTCCGATTGTCTGCGGCTCACTGGTTCCGTGGATGCCGTAATGGTCTTTCGACAGGTCGATCCAGACGACCCCCGCTGGACCATTTGGCCCCGGCTTTAGCAGTAATTTGTCCTTGGTATCGCTCACGTCCCAGAACAATTTGGGATTATAGTGAAAGTCCGGATTGCGCGCGACGCCCTTGATTGTCCAATTACCGATCGGCAAAGGATCGCGCGAACTGCCCATTGTCGCGGGGAATGACGCGATCATCTTATCATCGGCGTCAAACGCGCGCAGCACGCCGTCCGACTTGTCGACGACCACTTTTGCTGCTTTGGGCTGTTCCGCGGCGACGCCTAGCATTTGCAAGGTTTTCCCCCATCCGCGCACGTCTTTTGCGAGCGAGGGAACAGAGGCATCGGCGATGTTGGGCACACGAATCACGCTGCCCGCTACGACCTTGGTGTCCGGCGAATTGAGCGCAACCAAAGTATCGGGTGTGGTGTGGAAGCGTTCGGCTAGCGCCTCCATAATATCACGATAGCCAAGCGCTGGCAGCTTCGCCTGATCCTCAGCCTTATCGGGAAAATCGGGCACGAACGGTCCATTCGCAAAACCTTCGGGGATGCGCACAAGACGCGTTGCCGGAACCTCAAACTTCCGCAATGCTTCGATTGTGGCGGTGTCGAGTTCTCCGCTTTCTTCTATATCATTGGCTTGCTGAAACGCTTTCAACGCGAGGACCAGCGACTGCCCTTTTTTGCCATCAATGACACCCGGTGAAAATCCGGTGCGGTCAAGCACGACCTGCGTTTGGAGCATCGGCAACGACGCATCAAGCGGCGGGTTGTCGCCTGTCACTTCGGCAAACTGCAAACTGTTTTCATCGACGGCCGGTTCCGCTTCGGGATTGCTTCGGACAGTTTCGTCAGCCTGCTTCTCGCTGTCGGAATTACGGTCGCAACCGGCGAGCAAACAGGTGGCGACCACTAACCAGATATACTTCATCCAAACACCCCTAACACCAATTCGTTCAGTGAACTTACTGACGGTGGCAAAGGTTCCGGCTAACTAAATTTCAAATGTAGGAAACTAAATAATAAGCCCATAAACCGACTGCTTGCTATGAGGCACTATCGTAAACTTCGGTAAACAACTGGCGCGCCCTACAGGAGTCGAACCTGTGGCCTCAAGATTAGAAGTCTCGCGCTCTATCCAGCTGAGCTAAGGGCGCGCGCTGCCGCACGCAATAACCGCTTTGCACCTCGCTGCAAAGGCGGTTATGCGCATCCACATGCAAGAACAGTCAATTGTCCCCCAGACGGCCAGTGCCGCGAGCGGCCGACATTTCCGTTATTACGATTTTGTGATGGCCGCGTTCGTAGCGATATTATTGCTATCGAACGTCATCGGCGCCGCGAAACCTGCAAGCTTCATGATCGGCGGGGAACCATGGGTGTTTGGGGCTGGCATCCTGTTTTTCCCGCTCGGCTACGTCATCGGCGACGTTTTGACCGAAGTTTACGGCTTTGCCCGCGCTAGGCGCGTCATTTGGGCCGGGTTCGTGGCGCTTATCTTCATGGCATTTATGAGCTGGGTTGT
>JBKJLZ010000090.1:0-11199 GCA_046596705.1 Sphingorhabdus sp.
CCCGGAATAAGTGCCGTTGGCGTAGACAAGTCCGCCGGTGCGGACACCAACGAAATACGCGGAGAACGAAGGCGTTCCGGTCAAAGTTACCGTGACGCCGGAATTGATGTTGATCGCAGATCCCGCCGCCGTGACGTGCATGTGGGAAAGATTTGCGCCGGTTGCAATCGAGTAGTTCCCGGTTGCTGTGATGACGCCCGGCCCCGGATACGAGGGCGCGGTGCTTTGATCCAGCGACCACCCGGCTTGAATATGCGCGCCCACCGAGGGGCCGAATACAATGCCGCTGAAATCGATCTTGCCGTAAGCGAATGCCGCCAGCGCGGACGGTGACAGGGACGACGCCGTCAGCGTTCGCATGGTAAGGAAGCCGCCGCCGTTAACTACGACATGCCCGCCGTAGCTAGCGGCGATGCCGTTGGCGTCCGTGGTCGTGATCGTCGTAGTGGCCGTCGTCTCAACTGTGATCGTTCCAGCCCCTACGGGAGAGCCATATAACGTCATGCCGGACGTAAACGCGCCGGTTAGCCTGATGGTGACATTAAAACCGTTCAGGTCCAGCTTGTTGAGGACATAGCTGGCGGCGGTCTGTGGCGTGAGGAACGCACCGCCCGCCGTATCGGCCAGCCCCGTGTTGCTGTCGCTGCCATCCGCGCGAACATAAAGTGCGAGGTTGGCGGCAAGCACCTTGCGGCGCAGAGTCCAGACCGCGTCCGTCCCGTCGCTGACCAGCGTATAATCCGCTGCCCCGAGGGCCAGACGCCCGATGACCGCCACGCCGCGCATGAATAGATCGCCGCGCGTGGTCAGGATTGACGAGGAAACCTTTAGATCGAGCGCCGCCTGTGTCGCATACAGCGGGTCAAGCGATGTTCTCAGGTCTGTAACGCTTAGACCAAATCCAAGATTACCGCCCGTCCGATCAAGCGTAAGCGGGCTTGAAACCGTCACGCTCGCCGGGAACTTCGGCAACACCTTCAGCTTGAGTGTTGGCCTGCGCTGGATTTTTACCTTGATCTGTGGCGCGGTCATAGCGTGGCAATCCCGTCATAGATCGTCACGGTGCCGGTTAGAATCTGGTTAGTCTCGCCGTTGAGCCGGTATATCATTCCGATATTGTAGGAGCCGGCGCTGACGCCGTTCATGGCGCTGTCATCGAACAGAACCGAGATCGTCGTGGTGGTAATCGTAATCCCGTCGCCAACGGTTGCGGAAAGGACAGAACTCCCGGCCGCATCTTTCACGGCAAAGGCAACGGTTGCTCCGGTAAAGTCGATGGCCAGGCTCGTCTCGGCATCGGTTGCCGTTACGTCGAAAGCCCAATCGGATTTGTTGGATACGTCGAATGAGGTGATATATGCCATCTAGATTTTCACATAGATTGTTACGAGGAGGGTGGGCGGAAGGCTTACGACCGGCGTGCTTAAGCCGCCCTGCGCCGTGCCCGTGAACGCCCCTGATGTAACTACAAGAGTTTCTCGCACCGTGCCCGCTGTATCCGCAAATTGTCCCAGAGCGCCGCCCGCCGCATTAGACGAAGCAATGCCGCTACTGTTTGTTACAGGAAGCCTACCGGCGTTGCCCGTTGCACTTCCCGCAGCAATCGAACCCGCTGGCGTGTAGGCAGGAAGGTTTACGGTCAGCAACGTCCGGGTTTCCGCACCGCCAGCGACACCAAGATCAGTCGTTGCCACGCCAAACGATGTTGATGTCAACCGGCTCGCCGCCGTGTTACCCATATCGTCAAGGCCGGCGATGGTGCGCCCGCGCAAGTCGGGAAGTTCGATGGTTTTATTCGCCGCATAGTCCGCCGCCGCACTCGCGCCGCGCCCGGTCGAAACCGTCAGGCTGGTATTCGCATTATAGAGGTGCACAAACAGCGCCTCGGTATCGGCATTCGCGCGCTCGGTCGCGCCTGATGCCGCCGAGCCTATCGTCCTGCGGTTACATCGAACCCAACCCGTATGCGCCCCGGTCCCGTAGCGGGGTTTCAAATCCCCGGTTTGGTAGATCGTCGTGGCATCCACCGAGGGGGCCGCGCCTACACCCGCCGAGGGGCCAAGCACAAGCACATAGTCCGCCTCGATCTGCGTAACCCCGGCAGCATTCGTCAGCCGGAATTTGATATAGCCGTCCGCGAAAAACAGTTGCGGGACGTTGCCGCCCGAATCCAGCGTGATAGGGTTGGGCCACGGGATCGTCAGGCTCACGTCCTGGTAGGCGTTTTGCGGGGTCGTCGTTCCTGCCGCGTAGAAGTAGACGAGGCCGCCATCTAGGGGCGCATGGCTGGTTTTGTCGTACCGTTGTGTTAGGCTTAGTCCGATGCTGCCGCTCATGAATACCTCAAAGAAAAAGGCCCCGCGTTGGGGCCTGCTCGTCTATTGCGTGGTGGTGATTACGCTTGTGAGTTCGCCGTGGTCACTTTGGCTGGTTTTCTTCGGCGCGCGCTGGCACGGCACCGGAAACAAACATCCCGGCCGGGGCCTGTTGTCCGCCAACCCGCGCAAGCCCCTGATCGGCAGAGCGCAGCGAGTTGAACAGGGTTTGGTTGCGGGCGATGGTCTGAACGCCTCGCGTGATAGTCTGAGGATTATTCGAGACGAGCATTTCGGCAACCCGCCGGGAGAGTCGCTCATTGACTACGTTACGGCCGCGCGCGGCCCCGTAAACAAGCGCGGCGTTCACCACAGCGCCAGGGTCGGTAAACGGGTTGATTCCACCCCCTGAAACGCCGTAGGCGCCGCCAGCAAGGCCAAGCTCTGCAAGTTGTCTAGCCGTGGTCGAGTTGCCCTGCACGGCATTGCGCGCCATATCCATGATGCCCTCGACGCGAAGGCCGGCTTCCAACTCCCCCGCCCGCTGACGGCCCAAGGCTACGTTTAGCTTTTCGCGAGCGGCAGGAGATTCCGCGATCTTGTTCAGGACAGACCTGCGGTCGCCCATTTGACTGATCTGCTCAATAAACCGGGAGACAAAACCATCCTGAAATAATTGGCGCTCTTGCGGCGTCATCTGCGCTAATGCCCGCCGGGCGTCGGCGCTAGTCATATTCTTGCCAACGAAGTTTTGCCCGGCCTCTAACGCGTTCTCGGCGTCAAAGAAATGAGCCGCCCCGGCCCTTGCTTGCTGATACGACGGGACGTGATTATCAAGCTCGCCACGGAGCGTGCGCGCCAGATCACGCAGAGTGCCGGCCTCGCCGTTCCGACCGGCCCGAGCCGCCGCATTTGCCGCGTCGTCTATCTCTCGTTTGGTCGCGTCCCAGAATGCAAGGTTCGGATAGGTCGGGACGCCGTTCGGCCCACGGGTAAACGTCACCACGCCGTTCTCGACAGTTACACCTTGGCGCATTGCGCCCAAGCCCTGCGTTATAGCGCGGTCCTTGCCGCTGGTGGACGCCTTCCGCATTGCATCAACAACGGCCGGGCTACCCATCAAGCGGTCAAGCTCCGGGGAGAAGATCGAGCGATCCCCCTCACGCATGGAGCGGGCGTAGTTGGCACGATTGACGGTCCTGCCCACAGTCTCCAAAGCGTCGGCCTGCGCCGCAGCGTCAGGGTAATGGAATGTATTGCGAAGCCACCCTGTAACGCGGTCGGCTTGCCCCTCAAATCGATCGTTGATCGTTCGGCCAAGGGCCGCCCTTCCCTCTGGGGACGTGTTCGCCGCCGATCTGGCAAGGCCCCTTGTCGTCTCCCCGCCGATATCCATCAGCGTTGCCGGTCCACCGCTTTGAACGCTAGCAGCAAATTCGTTCGGCGTGAGACGATTAACCGCCTGCGGGTCGGCCAACCGATCGCGTTCCAGTGCCGTCACGACGCGTCTGGCGGCCTCGCTGTCAACATCCCTCACGCCACGGATGGCATTGGCAACCGGCTGCAACGCAGCCCTCCCGCCTCTAACAGCCCCCTCGATAACAGCCGGCAATGCGCCGCCCAATGCGCCGCCAACGGCTGCGCCCGTCGCGCCTCGGGTGAGCCTATCGACCGCGCCACTACCCTCGCCAGCGCCAGCCGCGCCGCCCATGGCAGCGCCTACGCCGGACCCCGCCGCCATACGGCCGCCCAACGTAGCCGCGCCAGCGCCCGCCCCAATGGGCAATGCAACGGCACCCGCGACGTTGCCGGCCAGCGAGGCGTATGGGTGCTGTTCTTCCGCCGTCTTGGTCAGGTCGCGTTCACGGGTTGCCGCCGTGTCATATCGCTTTTCCGCGTCCTTATTGCCGGACCAGTATTTGACCGCGCCGCCGATCAAGTCATAGAGGCTGGCGGGGTCGTTCGGGTTAGCCCCGTTGGCTTCCACAAGCCCGCGCAATTCGTCATAGAAATTCGCTGTAAGGCCGGAGGCTACACCACGCGCGCCGGCATCGACTGCGCCCCGGTCAGGCTTCGCCTTGCCCATATCCATAACGACGCGGGTTGGTGCGCCGTTCTCGCCGGGGATTATTTGAGGGGCGGCACGGCTGGCCTCGTTGGCAAGCGGGGCCGCATCCCACCAATTAGCACCAGCGGCGGGGCCAGCCGGAGCCGGTTTGGCGTCCGCCAAAGGAGCCGCATCCCACCAATTAGCCATCAGGGCTTAATCCGCTGCGAGCCATCAGGTGCCGTGAACGGCGAGCCGGACGGCAGGGCCTCGTATTGCTGTTGCGTAATGGCTCCTTGCGGCTGTGCCACCGGAGCGCGGGTCATGCTGCCCTGCGGTTTGTAGAACTGGCCGCCTCGCATTTCAGCCGCGCGCTGTTCGTTGAATTTCAGGCGGTTCTTTGCCATCTCGGATGCGCGCTCGTAAATCTTCTTTCGCACCTCATGCGGCTGATTTACCGAACCCTGGATATCCAGCAATATCTTGCGCTCGCCTTCGGTCGGCGCACCGCCGAAGATGGCCTTCAATTGGGTGAGGGCGTTGCTGGTGACCACGTTGTCGAGTTCGGCGGTCGCGATACCGCCCTTGCCTATGTCGCTGCTCTCGCCAAGGAAGCTCGCGGCGTACCCGCGCTTGCTAGCCATCGGCCCCGCAAACGCTTTGGAAGAAAGATCGGTCGCCTTCTGCAAAGCGTCGATAGCCGTTTTTGCCGTCATCACCCCTTCGTCAGCTTCAAGAATGGCTTTCTTGTCAGTTGCCGTGAGCGGCTGCGCATCTTCGCGAGGCATTTTGCCGGTCAGGATGTAGCTCTGGTAGGCGGGGTGATCCGGCGTCAAGCCGATTGATTTTGCCGCCTCGGCGCGCTGAGATGTCTGGTTCGTGACCGTCGAATTAGCCTCCGGCAGAGCGCCAGTCAGAACATACGATTTGAATTCCGGCGTCCCCGGTTGAATGCCATAAGACGACGCGGCCTTGGCGCGCTGCCCTGCTTTTTCTTCCGGCCCCTCATTCGCCCGCGCCGCCGCCCCTACCTGCAACCCATACGACCGATCAGCGTTCTTCTGCGAGCGTGCCGATTCCTCCCGGCGCCATGCGTCATCCGCCTGCCGGTTCTGCAAACCAATTCCAAGCTGCGCCAGCGACATATCCCCGGACTTCAACAGCGCCGTAGCGTCCGCCTGCCCGCCCTGTCCAAGATTCGCAAGCGTCTGCTTTCGCAGTTCGTCCGCCTGCGCTTTCTGGTACACAGCCGGAAGCTGACCCAGCGCCGTGAAGTTCATTGCTGGCAGGGTGAGTTCAGCCATGGATTATCGCCCGTATCCGGTCGGGCTTCCGCCGCCCATGAACATACTGCCAAGCCCACGCCCGCCACCAGCACCGCCGAGCAAAGACGTGCCGCCGGTCGCCGCCGCCGTGGCTGCCTGAAGCCCGAAATTCCAGAGATTGCTCGATCCCTGCATTTCGGCGTTCGCCGCTTGCGTGTTCTGCGAGTTGATCCCGTTGGTGGTGTTGGTGCCAAGCCCGGCAATGCCGCTTGCCGTGTTGCCGTAAACCGGCACCTTGCCCATCTCCGCGCCCGCCTGCCCCGCCGTGGCCTGAAACTCCGGCGCGATCAGCCCGCCGAGCCGCGTCTGCCAGTTGCCATATTCCTGGTTCGCCATGTTGCCGGCGCGGTCGGACAATGCCGCAAGCGTATTGCCGCCCTGCAAACTGCCGTCCCTGGCCGCAGCGCGGCGCGTCTGATCCATCGCCTGGTCGACGGCATACTGATAGCCCGGCCCGGCCTGAAACGCGCCCGTGGCCCGCGTATTGCCTTGAGGGCCGTTCACACCGAGGCTGTCGAGATACATCCCCGTTCCCGCGCCGTACTTGGCAGAGAGCGGCGCGTACATGCCGCCCGCCCGGTCAAGCGATGCGAGCGAATCCGTCTGCCCTTGCTTAAGTGTAGCCGTTCCTGTGGCTTGGTTCTGCCGTAGCAGAGCCGAGTTCTGATCGGCGGCCTCTCGGGCACTGTCGCCCGTGAACATGTCAAAAATGCCGATGGAAGCCTCCTGTTAGATAGTGTAGAATCCCGTAAAGGGAGATTTGCTATGAGCGAATTGATTGAACGAGTGGCGCGAGCCCTTTGCAAAGCGTCACACGACGATCCAGATCGGAGCGGCGTTACAGGGAGCGGCCAACGAAAGGCCAATTGGGAATTTCGTGCTGCCGAAGCCAGCGCCGTTGTCCTAGCGGTTATCGATCATTTAGAAGCCGCCGCGAACGCCTGCCGGTTTGCAGAAGACAGACACGCGCTATTCTGTAGCGTCGAAGCTCTCCGAGACGATCTCGTTGAAAAGGCACCCCCGCTTAGATATTGTCCGTTCCCGGCGTCCACTGCCCGGTAGCCGAGACATATTTCAGCACTTGCCCGTTTGTCGGCGCCGTAGCTGATACCGGCATCGTTAGGCCGTTCGCGCTCATATTCTGGATCAGTTCGAGGAAATACTGCGTCGGCTTGCCCGTCATCGGGTCGATCCAAACGAAGTTGCCTTCAACGGGCTTTTTCACTACGCGGCCCTCGGTTCGCCGAACATCATTCCGCCCATCAACCCGAAATGCACGGGATCAGACATGCGGACTTTCCAGATGTAGCCCTGCCGGCCACACGCCTTGATCTGGTTCACCCGAACGCGGGTAAGGCCAATCGACTGCCGGCCGAGCTTGCGAATGCGCGGAATGGAAAACGTCTGCCCGCCATCGGTCGAATACGAGATCGACACGCTCGGATCGGTCTTAATCGGGTCAGAGCCGGTCGCGTCGCCGACACCTATCGCAAAGTCGAAATGAGCCGATGCGCCGCGCGCCCGTTGCGGGAAGTCGTGAATGGGCGCGGACCAAACCTCGCAAATCAGCGGCTTGTCGATTTCCAGTTGAGCCGAGCTTGTGATTTGCTGCACGTTGCCGCTTTGGCTATCGCCGCACAGCCATTTGGCGAAGGCGTATGTGGTTTGCGTGATCCGGCTATTGTTGAGAAGGTAGCTTGGGCGCTCATGCCATTTGCCGTTGTTCAGGTTCAAAACCCATGTCCATGCAGGACACGAAACATGGATGAAACCGTGACCGCGAGAAATATAGGAACACATCTCCAGCGTCGTCTTGTCGGAAACCGCCTCGATCAGCGCGTCCAAATCAGGCGGCGAAACCTTTGTCAGCGCGTTGCCGTCGATGCGATAGACCGCGTTATCATCGCCAACGATATGCAGCCCCTTGGCGAAGTTCGGCTCATGCCCCGTCACGCAATAAGGCCCGGCAATCCCGCGCTGGATCGTATCGGACTTGACCAGCGGAAACGGCGACAGGGCCTGGTCGGTATAGATCCCGGTCGCCTTGTTGCCGAAGGCATAGTAGCGGCCGGAGAACGTGACGCCGCGCAACAGCCCGCCCGATTCCTGGTCGGTTGTGAACGCCAGCGGATCGACCGTCACGACATTAAGGCCGGTTGCCCAAATCTGGCCCGATCCCGTGGTGAACAAGAAATAGCCGTTTAGCGCCGCAACCGAATTAACCGCAGGCAAGTCAACGTCAAACCCGCTCGTTACCGTCGTCGGCGTGAACGTCGCTATGTTGCCATCAGGATCGACAAACACCCTATTCGGGGTCGCTGCGTTGTTGCGGGCGAAGAAGCCTTTCTTGGTGCCGGTCAGAGCGCCGACATTGACAGTTGCGCCGCCCGCAGAGGTGAACTTTTCAAGCTGGCCGCTGAAAGCCACGTACAGCACGCCGGCAATCTCGATCAAGCCCCGGCAACCCGTTCGGGCGGTCGTTCCGAAGTTGACCAGCCCCGGCGAACGATGACGGACAGCCGTTGCCCTTGCGCCCTCTCCCAACGGCTCGGCATAGCATCCGTACAGCCGCCCCGCGCCTTCCGATGCCCGCAGGCCCGGCGAGTGGGATAGGGGAAAGGTGATCCTCGGCATTTAGAAAAATTCAGTCTTGAGCGATTCGTATGACGGCCGGGTTGAGGCCAGCCGCCGCAGGGTCTTCTCGTCCTCCAGCTTTGCCGCCTCATTGACCGGCGAGCCGAAGTCAGGCCCGGCGATGTTCGCCAGCAACCGGGCAAGAGGCATGAAATACTCAACCTCGATTGCCTCATCATCCTGGATGGTCACGATCGCATCAGCGGACAGTTGAGCAATCAGCGGATCAACCAAACCGTCGAAGGTTTCGTCATCCTCGGCGGACAGCGTTTCCCCCGGCTCGATAATGGCGAGGTTCTTCGCCGCGCGCTCCTTTAACTGCGTGCGGGTTTTGGTGAGAACTACTACCATGCCATCCCCTCAAAAGAAGAAAGGGAGGGCCGAAGCCCTCCCAGTAGTCGTTAGACAGCCGCCGAGAACGGCGTGGCCTCGACGCCTGAAGCCGTCAGAATACCAGTGACGGCATAGACGCCGGCCTTGATGTCCTGAAGCTCCACCCAGTCACCGATATTCACGCCGCCGGTCGTGGTGCCGTTGAGCGTGATGGTGTCCGAGGCGGCAGCGGTTTCAAACCCCTGCAAAGCGTTGGCCGCGTCGTCGGTGTTCGCGAGAACGCCGCCTGCCATCACGTCGGTCGTGTTCGCGACCTGGATCAGGTAGTTCGACGTGTTGACCACGCTCACCATGAACTTGAACTTCGCGCCCGTACCAAGTGCGGCCGGGAGCGTGAAGGTCAGCGCGGCACCGGACGCGCCCATAAGGAGCGTCTGACTGTCGTGCTGGTCCGTGGTGATGGTCGTGGAGGCGGTCAGGGTCCGAATGCGGCTCTGAGCCTCACGCGCGTCCAAGTCCATCACCGGACGCGAGGTATTGAGGGAAGTTACCATGTTCTATGTTCCTTTTGATTAATCGGTGGCCGAGGCGAAGAAGCCCGTAGCCATGCCGAACTGCTTGAGGTCGGTTCCGGTGTTCGGGTGTTTCTTGAAGATTTTCGAAATGCCGTAAGCCATCTCGATACCCGTGCCGGTGACGAAGCCGTAATCATCTTCCTTGCGGAAGGTGGGCTTGGCCATCTGACCCCAGCACATCGCAGCCGCCTGCTGGCCGCACAGGAACACAGGCTCAACACGAGCCGATGCCGCACCTGCGGTTTTCAGGGTGGTCCAGACGTTGGTGACGAAGTTGGAAATCTCCGGCACCTGACGGACAATCACGCCGTCATAAATCTGGTCGCCATCCTGGAACAGCGGGTTTTTGTCCACGCCGTTCTGCTCACGCGGTCGCGCGTCCTTGTTGATCGTCTCCAGAGACGCCTTGAGGTCGCGGAACGTGTTGAGGCCGGCGAACGCCACGAAATACTCGTACCCGTCATTCGTCTTGAACGGGCGAATCTTCGGGCTTCCACCCAACGCCACACGCTTGAGAAGCGCGAGGTTGGCGGCCGTGAACTTGTCGTTCGTGGTGTCAACGTTCGCCAGTGCCGTGGCATGGGTCGCGTTGTAGTTCGACACGGCGGCGCCGTACAGAACACGATCGGAGTTAGCCGCGTTCCAGGTGTTGCGGTTGGCAGCGGTCGCCAGGTCGTACTGGATGCCGTTGACGCGCGTACCCGTCGAAGGCAGGGTTTCGGAAGGCAGGGCCATCAAGGCGGCGATCAGTTCGTCGCGCTGAAGTTCCTTGCCCCAGTCGGCAAGCAGCGGCTTGGCTTCGCCAAAGATGTCCGCCGAGTCCTTCTGGGATTCCGCCTTGTTGGTGACGACGGCGTGGCGTGCCCAATCGATGCGGACGCGCATACCGTAGTTGTCGATCTGCTCTTCGTTGCCGACAAGCGTGCCGGTCGATACGCCAGCGCCGGTCAGGCGGGTGACGATCGGCAGGTTCATTTCTTCGCCGCCGGCCTTCAGTTCATTCTTTATGCGAATGATCGAATTGAGCGCCGTGCCCATGTAGGGCGAGAAGAGATTGCCGCGCACGTATTCGCGGTTGATCTCCTTGGTGTATTTGACCAATTTATTGTTGGTCTGGACGGTGGAAACAGCCATTTTTTCAGCCTTTCGGCGCTGTCACCCGGTCAACAAAAAACCCGCCATCAAGGCGGGTGGTTTTCTTTGTATGCCGGGTGCTTCAGCGCATAGCGTGAGCGAATAGCCCCGCATCGCTGACATCGCTGTCGGCGTCGTCGTTTCCGGCGGCGGCGGCAACTCTATTCAGCGAGGGAGGGCGAATGATGTTCGGAGTTGAGGGGCTGGAGCGAACGGTCTGCTGAGTCTTGCCGAGCATCTGAGCCTGAAAAGCCGGGTCTTTCATCCGTTCTTCAAGCTGCTTCTCGAACCACGCATTTGGATCATTGCCGATCTGGGAGTAGACGGTCTTTTGCTGATGCCAGGATACGATGGCGTCGTAAGGGTCCATCGATGACATAGCCCGCTGATAAACGGCCATCACTTCGGGGTCGCGAGATTGCATCCCCTTGGCAACGGCGGCATATGCAGCTTCAACCTTCTCTTGCCCGTGTTCCTTGACGGCCCATTTCTTTGAGTATTCCTCGCGGAGCTGGGTAATCTCGGAACGGATGGGATCGACTGCCTGCCGCACGCCGTGATCCAGAAACGCATTCGGGTCTTCGAACACGTCCGGGGTCGGCTTGGGCTGTTCCTTGGGCAGTCTCGCCTGTAGTTCGGCAATCTGGCGCTGGGACTGGGCCTGAAATTCCGCAAAACGCCTTTCGGTCGCCTCACGCTCTTCCCGGATTTCACGCAGTCGCCATGACGGGACAAGTGCTTCTTCCTTTGCCGTTTCCGGCTCGGGTGTAGCGACGGGCTCGGGCTCCTTTGGAGCAAACCGGCCTTGTTCGTCGCGGACTTGTCCTTCGGTTGCC
>JBKJLZ010000292.1:0-3229 GCA_046596705.1 Sphingorhabdus sp.
CCAGCTGCCGAAACGAACGAAAGTGTTCCGGTTGCCGAAGAAACGGTGCCTGAAACGGTTGATGTTACAGCCTGGACCGGAAAGTGGACAGGGCCAGAAGGTCTGTATGTAAACATAGCGCCGGAAACCGATGGCAAAATTGCCCTCGAAATGCAGTCTGACCTAGACACCAAGGGAAGCTATGAAGGCGCTGCAACCTCCGATGGCATAAGTTTCAAACGCGGTGACGAAACGTTGACACTGAAAAAATCGACGGGCGACGAAACTGGCCTGAAGTATCTTGCAGGCAAGAAAGACTGCCTGATGGTCAAAAGTGGCGAAGGATATTGTCGCGATTGACCGGAATGCCGGTCCTTACGCTGCCATTTCCATTCGCATTTCCATCCTGTCCCAAATCTCGCTGAGCGCCTGAGTCAGCTCACGCATCATCGTTTCGGTGTGCTGCGGGCCGGGCGTAAAGCGGAGGCGTTCAGTGCCGCGCGGTACCGTAGGGTAGTTGATAGGCTGGACATAGACGCCATATTCGGCGAGCAGTATATCACTTATTTTCTTAGCTTTTATTGGATCGCCGACCATTAATGGAACTATGTGTGTTTCGCTGGACAACACCGGCAGACCTGCATCGGTTAACATCGATTTGAGCATCGCGGCGTGGGCCTGCTGCGCTTCGCGCTCTTCGCTCGAAGCTTTCAGATGTTTGACCGATGCCAGAACCCCAGCGACCAACACAGGCGACAACGAAGTAGTGAAAATGAAGCCTGGCGCATAGGATCGTATAACGTCGACGATTTTCTTTTCAGCGGCAATGTAGCCGCCCATAACACCAAAAGCTTTGCCAAGCGTGCCTTCGATAATGGTAACCCGGTCAGCAACGCCGTCGCGCTCTGTGATTCCACCACCGCGTTCGCCGTACATGCCAACTGCATGGACCTCATCGCAATATGTCAGCGCGTTATATTTGTCGGCGAGGTCGCAAATTGCGGCAATCGGAGCTACATCGCCATCCATCGAATAGACGCTTTCAAATGCGATCAACTTGGCTGCATCGGGGTCGCTGTTGGCAAGCAGCTCCTCTAAATGTTCCAGATCGTTGTGCCGGAAAACGTGCTTTTCGCAGCCCGAATTGCGAATACCAGCGATCATCGACGCATGGTTCAGTTCATCCGAATAAATGATGCAACTCGGCAATAGCTTGGCCAGAGTCGCCAGTGTTGCCTCGTTCGAAACATAGCCCGATGTGAACAGCAAGGCGCCATTCTTACCATGCAAATCGGCAAGCTCTTCTTCCAATTCGACATGATAATGCGTGTTACCGCCAATATTGCGCGTGCCGCCCGAGCCAGCACCGACATCGTGCAACGCTTCTTCCATCGCGGCTATTACCTTGGGATGCTGACCCATGCAGAGATAATCGTTCGAACACCATACAGTTATCGGCTTTGGACCGTTATGACCGGCAAAGCAGCGCGCGTTAGGATAAGCACCTTTGTTACGCAAAATATCGACAAACACACGGTAGCGACCTTCGGCATGCAGCCGGTCGATAGCCTTGTCAAAAATCAGGTCGTAATTCACGGCAACTCAACCCCGTTCGTTCAATCCGCTTTCCCAATGTCGGCCCAATAAGCCGCTAGAAAACAAAAATCCAGCGAGAACGGCTCGCAATAAGGCTTATAGCTGGACCAGCTTCGTAAACCCGAAAACACTGACCGAAGCCCGGTAGCATTCGAGGTCTGCCAAGCTTCCTGTTGTCACAAAAATGTTGGTAAAGGATTCTTCGGGCCAAGCATGGCCTTCGGTCAAGTACGAGATCCGCCTTGCAATTCCCGTCGATCCGTCAACAAATTGCATGCCGCTTACTGCCTCGGCCGCAAGTTCTTTTTGAACCAGCGGAAAATGCGTGCACCCCAATATGACCACATCCATTTTTGCGCCGCCGGGTTGTGATGCCAAGCCGGCTAGGGCACTTGCGTACACCGTTGAATCGACGTCCTCACCGCGCATTTTTGCTTCGGCTGCGTAAACCAGTTCAGGTGCTGCGTGACGTAGCAATGTTATGCCGCTGGCAAACTCCGCTTTCAATCGATCAACATAGGGCTGACGGATTGTAGCAGCGGTACCAAGTAAGCCGATTACGCCAGTTTTGGTGATTTCCGAAGCAGGCTTTATCGCCGGAACTGTGCCAACAACAGGCACATCGAGCGCCGCGCGAACATGGCTGAGCGCAATGGTGCAGGCGGTGTTGCAGGCAATCGTGATCAGCCTTGGCTGGAACCGCTCCACCAGGCGGCCAAGCAACGCCGGCACACGCGCAGCGATTTCCGCCTCACTCTTGGTGCCATAAGGCAGACCGGCATAATCGGCTGCATAGACGATTGGAGCCTTCGGCAGCACGGCTTGAACTGCATTCACCACAGACATTCCACCAATGCCCGAGTCAAAGAACAACAAAGGCGCTTCTGCAATTGCGGACATGCGCAGTTGTTATCGAAGCCGCCAAAATGACGCAAGCGACTTGAGAACAAATGATAAACCCGATAGGCAAGCACTACGTCACAGAGATTCGTGCCATGACTGACTTTTGGGTATCATCCATCGCTGCTCTGTTGCTTGGCTATGCGCTTGGGTCAGTACCTTTTGGCTTGGTTCTCACCAAATTGGCAGGCGGGGGCGATATTCGCGAGATCGGTTCGGGCAACATCGGCGCGACCAATGTTTTGCGGTCCGGACGAAAAGGGCTGGCGGCGCTTACTCTGCTGCTCGATCTACTCAAAGGCTTTGTGGCAGTATGGCTCGCTTTCCGGTTTTTGCCCGGCGCTGAGGTATTCGCAGCAGCGGGTGCATTCTTCGGACATCTCTATCCCGTCTGGCTTAATTTCAAAGGCGGCAAAGGTGTCGCGACCTATGCCGGTATCTTGTTTGGATTGTTTTGGCAGGGCGGCGCGGTTTATGCGGCAGCTTGGATCGGTGGTTTGTTGTTGTTCCGAACTTCCTCGGTTGCTGGCTTGCTTGCTGCTGTGCTGGCTCCAGTTGCGGCAGCTTATTTCGGTCGGTACGAGTTAGTTGCATTGCTGGCAGCCTGCACGTTGATCGTTTTCTGGAAACACCGGGAAAATATCGAACGATTGATCGACGGTACCGAGCCCCGCATTGGCAAATCCAAAAGTTAATCGTTGAACATGGGCGTTAACGCAGACCAGTTTGACCGCCTGCGTCTTGTCCGGTCACC
>JBKJLZ010000324.1:0-5135 GCA_046596705.1 Sphingorhabdus sp.
CCGGAGCCACATTGTGCGCCGCGACCTGATTACCGGACTGCGTCACGAAGGCGGCGGCGTATGGCACGCGTTGCTCGGTGAGGACTTGTCGATGCGGATCGGCCGTAAATATCTGGCCGACGTAAAGAAGCTGGCGGGTAAATAAGGAGCCCCGACACATCATGCCGGGGCTCACTGTTAATCTGATTTATCGCTTTAATTGCCGACGATAGCAGTCTCGTTGGCGGCCAGGCGCCTGGCATCTTTATAACGCGCAATCGTGCGCTCAGCCTTGGGGGTCGCCGCCGCCAAGGCATTAACTTGGCAGCGCGCCAGATCCTGTTTTTCTGCCATAGTAAAAGCGCGCGGGCTGCGACAAACCTTTCTGACGGCAGATTTGATCCGCGTCTGCAACCGTGCCTCGCCTTGAGGAGTCGACAGGTCCAGATCTTGGTAACGAACCAACGTGTTATTCACGTCGGCCATTGCGGGCGTTGCAGCAGCCACTGCCGCAACGGCAGCACAGCTTAGCGCCATTTTCTTGAGAGTAACCATGATGAACATCCTTTGTTTTTCATTCATGGCCGTGGCGCTTTGCGGCCATCAGCCAATGGGAGAGGGTTGCAGGCGGACCAACATCTGTAGCTGGGGAGCGTTTGGTGCGGTCCGTCCTGCGAAACAGCTATTAGCTCGACCGTGTTGCTCGTGCATTACAGTTTCGATAGACATCGAAGACAATCGGACCATTCGACAAACGCATCGACGAACGTGCGATTGAAGTAGACCAAAGTAAAAGGTTGTAACTTTATTTCAGTATCGCAGGTCTTATACGATCGTCAAATAAGGCCCGCGAGCGGGGACGAAGGGTCGGCATACATCCGGCGTCCCATGCGGCCAGCATTATATGCAATCCGCCCTGCTTCTACTGCGAGCTTCATGGCGTGCGCCATAGCAACCGGGTTTTTGGCCTCTGCAATCGCAGTGTTCATTAGCACCCCGTCGCAGCCAAGTTCCATCGCCACTGCCGCATCGGACGCCGTGCCGACACCAGCATCGACCAGCACCGGCACTTTGGCTCCTTCTACTATCAGCCGAATGGTAACGCGGTTCTGGATGCCAAGCCCCGACCCGATAGGCGCACCAAGCGGCATCACGGCAACAGCGCCCGCATCTTCGAGTTGCTTCGCCGCAATGGGGTCATCAACGCAATACACCATTGGCAGAAAACCTTCGTTGGCCAAAACTTCCGTTGCCTTCAACGTTTCGCGCATATCGGGATAGAGCGTTTTAGCTTCGCCCAGCACCTCAAGCTTGACCAAGTCCCAACCACCTGCCTCGCGCGCAAGCCGCAAAGTACGGATCGCGCTGTCGGCATCGAAGCAACCCGCAGTATTGGGCAGATATGTATATTTCTTCGGGTCGATATAGTCGGTCAGCATCGGTGCTTTTGGGTCAGACACGTTCACCCGCCGGACTGCCACGGTGATGATCTCCGCCCCCGAGGCAATCAAAGCTGCAGCGTTCTGTTCAAAGTCCTTGTATTTGCCAGTGCCGACTATCAGCCGTGAATGGAAAGTACGCCCCGCCACCGACCATGTGTCGCGCGTCGTTTGATCATCTTGGCCGCCGCCCACAAAATGGACTATTTCCAGGACATCGCCATCGGCGAGCATCACATCGACCAATGTCGACCGAGGCACGATTGCCAGATTTCGTTCGACCGCAACTTTTGCCGGATCAAGACCGATGTCACGCACCAGATCGGCAACGCTGCCACCAGCGACAAAGTTTCGTTTATCGCCGTTAAGGGTCAGAGAGATCATGTCGGTGGTGGCGGAAAAGGTCATTTCATCTCGCTTTTTTGCTCGACGGCCATATAGTGCTGGTGCAGCGCATCGTGCAACCGCTACTGTCGCAAACAATTCGGGGAAATTTATTGGCTCAACGGCCTGTCATATTTGTTCTGAACGGCCCAAACCTGAATTTACTGGGAACTCGCGAGCCGGAGATTTACGGTACTGATACGCTCGACGATATTGCCGGTAGGCTCGACGATCAGGCGCGAGTCGAAGGTGCCGACATCGATTTTCGCCAGTCCAATCATGAGGGCCATTTGATCGACTGGCTACATGAGGCACAAGCGGTTGGCGCAAAGGCGGTATTGTTGAATGCCGGGGGCTACACCCACACCTCGATTGCAATCCACGATGCGATAAAGTCAATCAATGTGCCAGTGATCGAGGTGCATCTTTCCGACCCGCACCGCCGCGAAGAGTTTCGGCATCTAAGCTATGTTGGCATGGTAGCGCTTGCCTGTTTTGCCGGACACGGCGCGAAATCATACGAACTGGCGCTGGACGCAGCGCTGCAACTTTGACATTAGGCCAGATCGTTATGTGACAGAGCCGTGACAACCGGACGCAAGGAGTTAGAATATGGCGGTAAAATCTGGGGGCAATGGGGGAATGCAGGTCGACACCGATCTTGTGCGTGAACTTGCCGCGATGCTCAATGACACCGGCCTGAGCGAAATCGAAGTCGGCGATGGCGAGCGTAAAATCCGCGTTTCTCGAATGATGACGGCTGTGGCAACGCAAGTCGCAGCGGCTCCTGCCGCATCGGGTCCCGCACCTGCAGCAGGATCGGTTGAAGTGCCGAAGGCAGCAACTGCTGCCAACGCGTTGAAGTCGCCAATGGTCGGAACGGCGTATCTGACTGCCGATCCCGAAGCACAGCCATTTGTGGCCGTTGGCCAACAAGTTTTGGCGGGCGATACCGTATTGATTATCGAGGCGATGAAGGTGATGAACCCGATCATCGCTGCTACTGCCGGAACCGTAACCGCCATCTATGTAGAAAGCGGTCAACCCGTCGAATTTGATCAGCCATTGATGGTGATCGAATAACGATGGGCATTGAGAAAATCCTGATTGCCAACCGCGGCGAAATTGCACTTCGCATTCACCGTGCGGCGCATGAAATGGGAATTAAGACCGTAGCGGTTCATTCGACCGCCGACGCCGACGCAATGCATGTTAGGCTGGCCGACGAAGCGATCTGCATCGGACCGCCTTCCGCAACCGATAGCTATCTCAACATTCCGGCGATTATTTCGGCAGCAGAGATCAGCCATGCCGATGCGATCCATCCTGGTTATGGCTTTCTCTCCGAAAATGCCCAGTTTGCCGAGATTGTCGAGAGCCACGATATCACATGGATCGGCCCAAAGCCCGAACATATCCGGACGATGGGTGACAAGGTCGAGGCAAAGCGTTCGGCGGGCAAATTGGGTTTGCCGTTGGTACCAGGTTCCGACGGCGCGATTGAGGATGTGGGTGAAGCCAAGGCGATTGCACGAGACATCGGCTATCCAGTGATTATCAAAGCGGCGTCTGGCGGAGGTGGTCGTGGCATGAAGGTGGTCAACTCAGAAGATGAGTTGGAAACGCAGATGCAACAGGCAGGCACCGAAGCCAAAGCGGCCTTCGGCGACGCCACCGTCTATCTCGAAAAATATCTCGGCAACCCGCGTCATATCGAATTTCAAGTGTTCGGCGATGGCAATGGCAAGGCGGTCCATCTTGGCGAGCGCGATTGTTCGTTACAACGACGCCATCAAAAGGTTCTGGAGGAAGCACCATCGCCAGTATTGTCTGCCGCCGAGCGTGACCGGATGGGAATGATTTGCGCCGATGCAATGGCCGACATGGGCTACCGGGGTGCGGGGACGATCGAATTTCTTTGGGAAAATGGCGAATTTTACTTCATCGAAATGAACACACGGTTGCAGGTCGAACATCCGGTTACCGAGATGATCACCGGCATCGATCTTGTGCGCGAGCAAATTCGGGTTGCCGAGGGCAAGCCTTTGTCGATCACACAGGACGAAGTCACCTTCACCGGGCATGCCGTCGAATGTCGAATCAACGCCGAAGACCCGGTCACTTTTATGCCCTCGCCCGGCACCGTCAGTTGGTACCATCCGCCCGGGGGGCTTTACGTCCGCGTGGATAGCGGCCTCTATCATGGTTACAAAGTGCCGCCTTATTATGACAGCATGATCGCCAAGCTGATCGTCTATGGGGCAACGCGTGAGGCATGCCTGATGCGTCTTCGCCGTGCACTCGGAGAGTTTGTGATCGAAGGTATGAAGACCACAATTCCCTTACATCAGAAATTGCTTGAAGATCCCGATTTCCAGAACGGAGATTACACGATCAAATGGCTCGAAGAATGGCTGGCGCGAGAGAACCCGTGACGTTCGGCCGCCGCAAGGTGCTTTTGGGGCTAGCAACGCTATCTGGAGGCAGAAGGCTTCATCGGCCTATCGAACGAGTGGTGGCATTTTGACTTTACCGGCTGGCAGGGTTATCCGGTGATGGATGTGCCCTTCAGCCAAATCGGCTGATTTACACCGTTCATCCAAACCCATCCTTTCATGAACATGTATGACCAGTTCAGCTACGCTTCAGATCGAGTCCGGCAGAACTGAGGTCAACGCAGAGGCATGGTGCATCTGCCATTTGGAAACACCCATGAAGAAATTTATCTTGATGACATTGGTCACGGCAACGGCGCTTTCGCCGATGGCCGTTTCTGCGGCGGACATTGCACCGCAAAATGCGCGGGCTTTGGTAAGCATCGGCTCAACAGCCGAATTTCAGCGTGATGAGGATCGCGAAGAACGCAGAGCAGCCCGCCAAGCGGCACGAGGCGAAAATCGTGCCGAACGCCAAGGTGAGCCGGACGAAGCTCGCGCCGCACGGCAAGCAGCCCGTGCCGAACGCCGACAAGCAGCAGCTGTTGCAGATAATGGGCCGGAACGCGCACAGCGCGAAAGCCGCCGAAACGAAGCGCGCGCAGAACGCCGCCAGGATGCCCCTGTCCTAGTCAACCGCAGGGACCGCAGGAATGATGAAGTTCGCGTACAACGTCGTGAGGCGAGCCAGGATGGCCGCTATTATGATCGCAACCGGGATGGCAATCTAGACCGCCGCTGGGACAGAAACCGCGATGACCAGCTTGATCGAAAATGGGACCGTAACCGTGACGGGCGGCTCGACCGCCGCTTTGACCGGAACGACGACGAACGCATAGATCGCCGGTTGGACCGTAATCGGAATGGTCAAATCGACCGTCGCTACGACCGCAACAAT
>JBKJLZ010000108.1:0-6956 GCA_046596705.1 Sphingorhabdus sp.
TGGGTTCGCTCAGCGGCGCACACACCGTCCCCTATATCGAAGTCCGCAACCCCAGCGCGCAGATCGAGCATGAGGCGACAACCAGCAAGATTTCCGACGACCAGATGTTCTACGCGATGCAGCGCGGCCTGAACGCCGAGGAAGCCGTGGCGCTGATCGTCAACGGCTTTGCCAAGGAAGTTCTGCAGCAACTGCCGATGGAATTCGCGGTCGAGGCGCAGAAGCTGTTGGGGATTTCGCTTGAGGGGTCGGTTGGATGAATCAACTGAAACTCAATGACCATGCAAAACGCACTCAAGCCCCTCCCCTTCAGGGGAGGGGTAGGGGGTGGGGCCTATCAGCCGAGCGCCTCGCCGAGTTACATCGCCGCGCCGCAGAAATGCGCCGAAATCCGACCGAGCCGGAAAAACGGTTGTGGCGATATTTATCGAACAGCCAGCTAGAAGGCCATAAATTCCGTCGCCAATCCGTAATTGGCTACTACATTGCCGATTTCGTTTGTCCATCGGCAAACCTAATCGTCGAAGTCGACGGCGACACACATGACGATGTCAAAGACCGCCTGCGCGACGACAAACTCGCCGAATTCGGCTTTCGCGTAATTCGCGTCACCAACCGCGATGTGATGACCAATATGGAGGGCGTGCGGGCGTTCATTGCCGAAACGTTGAGCGAGGCCGCGAGGCCCCACCCCAACCCCTCCCCTGAAGGGAAGGGGCTTAACAAGGCCACCTGCATCCACCGGCAAAATCTCGCCACCCAGATACTCGACACAATCCAGCACCGCCGCATGTTCGGTAGCAGCCGCGACAACCGGCAAACGGCATCCCTTGATCGCAAGATTAATCGCTTCGGTCGCGCCGGACGTAAAAATTACTCGCCCACCTTTGGGCAACAACGCCGCTACCTGTTCACGGGCTACCTCTACGGCCGCCGCGGCTGCTCTGCCCGGCGCATGCGCGCTATGCGGGTTGGCAAAGCCGCTCTTCAGCCAAGGCTCCATCGCCGCGAATGCTTCGGGCGCTAGCGGGGTTGTTGCCTGATAATCGAGATAGATCATGCGGCGCTGGCCCGACTGGCAATGCTTCGCCAAGTGTCGATGAAATATGCAATTTCAGCCTCGGAGGTTTCCGGTCCAAAACTCACTCTAATGACCTCTGTTGCAGCTTTGCTATCCCAACCCATAGCCTCAAGCACGTGGCTGGTTTTGATGGTTCCCGACGAACAGGCGCTGCCTGCCGACACTGCGACTTGGCTCATATCAAAACCGATCAGCTGGGTCGACGCCGAAACGCCGGGCATCCGGTAGCTGGCGATGGTCGGGAGACGTGACGCGTGAAGCGCAACAACTTCACTACCTGCGTCGGTGATCGCTTTATCCAGCAAAAAACGCAGCCTCTCTGCTTCGGCCACCCAACCAAAGCCAGCCTCCAAAGCTGCGGCAAAGCCCAAAACGGCTGGCAAATTCTCTGTGCCGCGCCGATAGCCCTGCTCCTGCCCACCGCTAGGTTGCAGCAAGCCCAGATTGCGCACCAACAACGCGCCAATGCCCGGTGGTCCGCCAAGCTTATGCGCAGATATGGCGATCAAATCAGCATCAGGTAGCGGCATTTTTCCGGCACTTTGTGAACAGTCCGCAAGCCATGTGCCGCCATTTCGCCGAACAATATCGGCAATCGCCTCAAGTGGTTGGATAACGCCGGTTTCATTATTTACTGACTGTATCGCATAGCGCTTCGACGCCTTCATCGCGTCAGGATCAACCAAACCTTCCGCATCGACTGGGATTCGCTCGCTTGGGACAAAAGCGAAGACAGCATCATGTTCGACGGCACTGGCGACTGCGTCCACACTGCGAAGGCCAATGGCAATTGCTTCGCTCGCACCGCTGGTAAAAATTACCTCGCCGTCCCAATTGAGGGCCGCCGCAATACGTTTCCTTGCATCTTCCAAGGCCGCCCGCGCTGCACGTCCTTCATTATGTGGCGATGATGGATTGGCCCAATACTCCAGACCCTCGATCATCGCAGCTCGCGCTGGGGCCACTACTGGCGTCGTGGCGGCGTGGTCGAGATATATACGCTGCGGGGGCATTAGCCGGAGAGAGCTTTCCATGATGGTTGCGAAAATCGTCACTGCTTCTATATAGCCGTTCAAATTCCTGCAAAGCCCGAACTCTTCGGTCTCGCTCGCCATTAGTCATAGAATCGAAAACATCCATGCCCGCCATCGCAATCCCCGGCCCCGAAGGTCGTCTTGAAGCCCGTTTCTCGCCGCCCCCTCGCCCGCGCGCACCTGTTGCGATGATTCTGCACCCCCATCCGCAAGCGGGTGGTACGATGAACGACCGGATTACACAGCAGCTTTACAAAACTTTTGTGAACCGCGGCTTTGCCGTACTCCGTTTCAACTTTCGTAGCGTCGGCCGCAGCGAAGGCGAATTTGATAATGGCATCGGCGAGCTTTCGGACGCTGCAGCGGCACTCGACTGGGTGCAAAGCTTCCATCCCGAAGCGTCGACCACCTGGGTCGCAGGATTCAGCTTTGGCGCTTGGATTGGCATGCAGTTGCTGATGCGTCGCCCCGAAGTGCGCGGTTTCATTTCGATTTCGCCGCCCGCTAACATGTATGATTTCAGCTTTCTGGCTCCATGCCCTTCATCGGGAATCATCATCCAGGGCGTCCAAGACGAAATCGTCAACCCGAGCGCGGTGCAAAAGTTGGTCGATAAGCTGCGTACCCAGCGTCATATCACGATTCATCATGACGAAATTCCGCGCGCAAACCATTTTTACGAGAATGAAATGGAAATGCTGATGGCGTCGGTGAACGGCTATCTCGACTTCCGACTGGATCCTAATTCGCCGATCAAGTGAATTCAGCGAACATCGGTGGCAAGGCTTTTGCCTTGCTGATCCGGAACTATCCAAATCGCGATATTGGCAAGTATCACCAAGGCTGCAGCGATCATCAGCCACATTTGCAGACCCGCACCATCGCGCCGCCAGCGTTTCCATGCACCCACGAGCAGAAGAACAGCAGCGAAAGTTGCAATGGAGAGGATGAGATTGGCCATATCCGCCCCATAAAGGCCGTGGATAAACCACGCAATCGGGCAAATTCGGCATGGTGTTTTGCAGGTGTCTCACATAGAGCGAGCGAATTCCGACTCATGCTGCTACAGGATATGCCATGCGTATCGCAATTGCCTCAGACCACGCCGCTCTCGCGTTAAAAACAGCGCTTGTGGATCATTTGCGCGGGGCCGGGCATGACGTGCATGACCTTGGGCCATTTGATGATGCATCGGTCGATTATCCTGATTACGGTTATAAATTGGCTGATGCGATTGCCGACGGAGACGCCGAACGGGGCGTTGCGCTTTGCGGTTCGGGGATCGGTATCTCGATTGCAGTCAATCGCAACCCCGCTGCGCGAGCAGCTTTGGTGTCCGAACCATTGTCGGCTAAACTCGCTCGCGAGCATAATGATGCCAATGTCATCGCGATGGGCGCAAGGCTCATCGGGATCGACATGGCCAAAGCCTGTGTTGACGCTTTCCTCTCGACCGATTTTGACGGCGCCAATGATTCACAAGGGCGCCACCAGCGCCGCGTCGATAAACTCTCAAACCCGTTAGCCTTCAAGGAACCCGCATGAGCAGCCAGCCCGCCAACGATCTTTCAGACGTCCAGCCAGACGGTTTCTTCACCCGCAATCTGGCGGAGGCCGATCCTGCAGTGTTTGCTGGCGTTCAGCACGAACTGGACCGTGAGAAACACCAGATCGAATTGATCGCGTCCGAGAATATCGTGTCGAAGGCGGTGCTTGAGGCGCAAGGATCCGTCTTCACCAACAAATACGCCGAAGGCTATCCGGGCAAGCGTTATTATCAAGGTTGCGCTCCGTCCGACGAGGTCGAGACGTTGGCCATTGACCGCGCCAAGCAACTGTTCAACGCTGGTTTTGCGAATGTACAACCGCATTCGGGCGCGCAGGCAAACGGCGCGGTGATGCTGGCATTGGCTAGGCCCGGCGATACTATACTTGGTATGAGTCTCGATGCTGGCGGGCATCTGACGCACGGCGCGAAGGCGTCGATGTCGGGTAAATGGTTCAATGCTGTACAATATGGTGTTCATCCCGAAACGCATTTGATCGATTTCGACGAAGTGGAACGGTTGGCCAAAGAACACCGCCCGACAATGATTATAGCTGGCGGATCAGCCTATCCACGGATCATCGACTTTGCGAAGTTTCGCGCGATTGCCGATGAAGTCGGCGCCACTTTCTTTGTCGACATGGCGCATTTCGCTGGTTTGGTTGCAGGCGGCGTCCATCCTAGCCCGCTTCCGCATGCGCATGTCGTGACCAACACCACGCACAAGACATTGCGAGGGCCGCGCGGCGGGATGATAATGACCAATGACGAGGTGATTGCAAAGAAGATTAACTCGGCTGTGTTTCCAGGGCTGCAGGGTGGTCCGTTGATGCATGTGATTGCGGCAAAGGCAGTGGCCTTTGGTGAGGCGCTTCGGCCCGATTTTAAAACCTATGCCGCCGCTACGGTCGAAAACGCTAAAGTGCTGGCAGCGACGCTTAATGAGCGCGGGGCTAATCTGGTTTCGGGCGGCACAGACACGCATCTGGCGCTGGTCGACTTGACCCCCCTGGGCGTCACCGGCCGCGATGCCGATGAGGCGCTTGAACGCGCGGCGATCACCTGCAACAAAAACGGCATTCCAAATGACCCACTGCCGCCGGTTAAGACCAGCGGTATCCGTGTCGGATCTCCCGCTGGTACAACGCGCGGATTTGGCCCCGCCGAATTCCGCGAAATCGGCCATATGATCGCCGACGTTCTCGAAGGATTGCGCCAAAAAGGTGAGCACGGCGATCAAGCGGTTGAAGCTGATGTCAAATCGCGCGTCCGCGCCTTGTGCGAACGCTTCCCAATTTATCCCTCTTGAACTATATAGGTGACTTACCCATCTAATACACGAGAAGGGAATTCGATCATGGGATATTGTAACGAATGTAATGCCGAATATGGCGAAGGCGCGAAATTCTGTCCGAATTGCGGAGCAAAGACACCTGAGCAGCTTGCCGCCGAGAGTTTTCCAAACCAGGCGAAGCATTATGTTGGCGAAGCGGCTGACGAATTGTGGGGCGCGACCAAGGACGCTTATCATACCGGAAAGCACCTTGCTGACGTTGATACTGCCAAGAAAGTCGCAGGCGGTGCAGCGATCGGCGCATTGGCGGCGGTCGTGGCACCTGTTGGTCTTGCCACGGGCGCGATAATAGGTGCCGGCATCGTTGCCTATCGTCATGTTAACAAAAAGAAAAATCAGGAAAAATAATAGTCAATGCGCTGCCCTTTTTGCGGACATGATGACAGTCAGGTAAAGGACAGCCGTCCCACCGAGGACAATAACGCAATCCGCAGGCGGCGGCAGTGCGAAGCCTGTGGCGGGCGCTTTACGACGTTCGAGCGGATACAGCTTCGTGATCTGACTGTGATAAAATCCGAAGGTAAGCGTGAGCCGTTCGAGCGCGAGAAGCTTGAACGGTCGCTGTCAGTTGCGTGCCGAAAGCGCCCTGTGGATGCTGCACAAATCGAAAAACTGGCATCTGGCATCCAGCGTCAACTCGAAACGCTCGGCGAAAACGAAATTGAATCGAAACGTATCGGCGAATTTGTAATGGACGGGCTGAAGTCGCTCGACAGCGTCGCTTACATCCGCTTTGCTTCGGTTTATAAAGACTTCAGTGAGGCGAGGGATTTCGAGGACTTTGCCGGGAGCATAGCCGAAGCGGCCAAGAAGTGAGCCAGCAGCCAGTGATCATTCTCGTCCGACCGCAGCTCGGCGAGAACATCGGTAAAACTGCACGCGCGATGCTAAATTTCGGGCTTACTGAATTGCGTCTAGTAGCACCGCGCGATGGGTGGCCTAATGCATCAGCTGGACCCGCCGCGGCGGGCGCGGATATCGTACTGGCTGAAGCCAATGTCTTTGATACGCTCGCCGAAGCAGTCGCCGATATCAATCATCTTTATGCTACAACCGTGCGCAAACGCGGCGTCGTCAAACCAGTCGTTACCCCTGCGGAAGCGGCGAACGAAATCCATTCATCTCAAGGTCGAAGCGCTATCCTTTTCGGGGCTGAACGATCGGGGTTGGATAGCGATGAGCTGGCATTGGCGCGGAGTATAATCACCGTCCCAATTAACCCTGAGTTTGGATCGCTCAACCTGGCGCAGGCTGTAATCCTGTGTGCTTATGAATGGTCGAAGCACCAGTCCTTGCAAAGTCCGCCAAAAGTCGAGCTCGATCCCCCGGCTCCTCAAAGCGAACTCGACGGATTAATCGATCAGATGTTTGAAATGTTGGAGCCGCATGGCTATTTCTATCCACCCGACCGGGCACCAGTCACAAAACGAACGTTACGCAATGTGTTAACCGTCCCAGGCTGGAGCAGTCAGGAAGTAAGAACAATGCGTGGAGTGATGAGCACGTTGCGCGGAAGAAATAGGGGCCAGCTTAAGCCGGATTAGCGTTTAGCCGATCCCATGCCTTTAACTCATAATCAATCGATGCTTCGACCAAAAGATCCCAGATTGCCGCTATTGCATCAACTGGAATCCCAGCTTCTCGCGCAGCAGCTTGCGCATTTGATATCACCTGAGCCTTACGGGTTTCGTCGCGCACAATATTCCGCTCGGTTTTAATACGTGCGGCTGCATCCATATAAGCGAAGCGACGTCTGAGAAGTTCAATCAGTTCTCGATCGACAGCGTCAACGCCAGCCCGAACTTCGGTCATATTGGCGCTATGCACAGGTTCGATCAAACGGCCGTTGGTAGATGTTTTTAGCATATTCGCGCGTTTAGAAATTGCAGCGCGCAAAGTCGAGGCCGATGTTGACTTAAACGATCTTTGCCGCCATAGGCC
>JBKJLZ010000016.1:0-7868 GCA_046596705.1 Sphingorhabdus sp.
GGACATATAAGGACTACACTTCTTAAATACTAATGTTGATGGCCTTTTAAATATCGCAGATGGCGAGATAATGGCAAAAAGCGTGGATAATGAGGCGAGCCGCCGACCGACCGACCAAGCGGTTCGATACTGTCAGTCCGGACGAACAATCGATTGGTTTAAAACTGGGCGCTGAACTTGCACTTGCCAACGCTGCCCGGCTGCGCGACACGCCGCTTATGCTAGGCGTTTGCTATTATCCTGAACATTGGCCCGAAGAAAAATGGGCTGGCGATGCAGCCCGGATGCGTGGTCTGGGGCTGACCTATGTGCGCATCGGTGAATTTGCGTGGGGGAGGATTGAGCCGAATCGCGATGCGTTTCATTGGGAATGGCTAGACCGCGCAATCGAGGCGCTTGGAGCTGCTGGGCTTCGTGTAGTGCTCGGCACACCGACCGCAACGCCACCGAAATGGTTGGTCGATGCCCATCCGGACGTACTGCCGGTGGACATCCATAGCGGTATTGCGCGCGGGTTCGGATCTCGGCGGCATTATGACTTTTCGAGCGAGACCTATTTGCGCGAAAGCCAGCGGATTACTGCGGCGATGGCACTGCGTTATGGGCGGAACGAGCATGTGGTGGGTTGGCAGACCGATAACGAGCTTTGCTGTCATGATACGACACTGAGTGCCTCGCCCGCCGCCCGAGATGGTTTCCGGCTTTGGTGTCGCGATCGGTATCGCGATATCGATGCCCTCAACTCGGCCTGGGGTAATGTGTTCTGGTCGATGGAATATAGCAGTTTCGACGATATCGAACTGCCGTTTTTTACGGTATGCGAAACCAACCCGGCGCACCGGCTGGCTTTCCGCCG
The DNA here is from genome assembly GCA_046596705.1 of Sphingorhabdus sp. Taxonomy (GTDB): domain Bacteria; phylum Pseudomonadota; class Alphaproteobacteria; order Sphingomonadales; family Sphingomonadaceae; genus Sphingorhabdus_B. Next base: position 857 of record JBKJLZ010000016.1, read on the forward strand.
TTACGCGTCCGATCAGGTTGTCCGCTATCATGACGCCATGGTGGCTGAAATCAGAAAGCATGTTAGCGATCAGTGGATTACCCATAACTTTATTCCGCCCGCTACAACTGGCGTCGATAATGCAGCACTGGCCGCACCGCTCGATTTTGTCAGCTATGACAACTACCCGCTTGGCTTTTCCGACCAGCTAATGGCGCGTGCGCCGGCCGAAGAGGCGCGGATGTTCATGCGCACGGGACACCCCGATCTTGGCGCGCTCAATTTTGACCAGATACGCGGGTTATCGAAGGCCCCGTGGTGGGTAATGGAACAACAACCCGGACCAGTAAACTGGGCACCGCATAATCCACGTCCCGCACCAGGAATGATCCGGCTTTGGACGTTGCAAGCCTTTGCTCACGGGGCGGCTTGTGTAGCCTATTTTCGGTGGCGTCAGGTACCGTTCGCTCAGGAGCAGATGCACGCTGGGTTGCTTCGCCCTGACGATGTGCCCTCGGCCGCATGGTCGGAGATTGAGCAGGCGGCAGCGGAGATGGCGTTGCTTGGGGCATTGGATGAAAATTCAGCTAAATCGCCGGTCGCGATCATTGTCGATCCAGCGTCGGACTGGGTCGACCAGATCGAACGCCAGGGTGCTGGCTATCATTATGCCAAGGTCGTATTTCAATATTACCGAGCGTTGCGTGCAATGGGAGTCGACGCCGATTTTGTCGCGCCGGGTGAGGCGCTTGATGGTTATGACCTCGTTATCGCGCCGTCGCTTGCCATGCCCGATGACGTCACTGTTACAGCTTTGGAGGCCAGCGATGGCTTGCTGTTATTGGGGCCACGGTCAGGTGCGAAAAGCCAGGAGTTCTGGATCAGCGAGGGATTGCCTCCTGGTTTGCTGGGGAGCCTCGCACCTTTAAAAGTGACGTCAGTTGAAACGCTGCGACCCGACTGCGGTGGCACAATCCGATATCGCGGCCAGCAATTTGAAAGCGGCATTTGGCGGGAGACTATTGAGCCATTGGGCGGCGATGTGATGGCGACCTATGAAGACGGCGCACCCGCAATGGTGCGCGCTGGCAAGACTACCTATCTGGCGACATTGACAGATGACGCTTTCCTGAGCGCGTTGATTGCCGATCTATGCGAGGAAGCCGGAATTGCTACGCTGTCCCTTACGCCAACAATGCGAATCCGCCGAAGGGGCGATTTGACTTATGCCTTCAACTTCGCCGATCACCCGGCACCGGCACCTGCTCCGGAAAATGCGGATTATGTCATCGGCGGAGCGGAAATCCCGGCATTCAGCGTAGCGGTGTGGAGTTAGAACGAAGCTTGCGCACGCCTTCAGTTTATAACGGCAAGATTGCTCTTACCGTTCCTTGGTCGCGCTGAACGCCAGTTCGGGATGTTTCTCTTGCTGATAGCCGACATCCCAAGCCGATCGGGCCATGAATACCGGGTGTCCGTCTCTGTCCTTGGCCATATTGCCGCCATTAAACGACACGAAGGTAGCTAGCGCAGCGTCGGTGCCGACAAGCCAACGCGCAGTGTCGTATGGAGCAGGTTCTAGCACGGCTTCTACTTTATATTCTGCCTCAAGCCGCGATACCAACACGTCGAGTTGTAACTGGCCGACAACGCCGACGACCCAGTTCGAACCGATTTCAGGATAAAAAACCTGGATAACACCTTCTTCGGACAGGTCATCCAACGCCTTGCGCAGTTGCTTGGTCTTGGTAGGGTCTTTAAGTACGACACGGCGCAAGATTTCGGGGGCAAAATTCGGCAGCCCGGTGAAGCGCACATCGTTGCGCTCGCTCAGCGTATCACCCACCCGAAGCGTGCCGTGGTTGGGGATGCCAATGATATCACCCGGCTCAGCGGAATCGGCAATCTCGCGGTCCTGCGCGAAAAATAGAATCGGTGAGTGGATTGCGACAGGCTTGCCGTGGCCGGACGGGATCAGTTTCATGCCACGTTTGAACGTGCCGGAGCATAACCTCATAAAAGCTATCCGGTCGCGGTGCTGCGGGTCCATATTCGCCTGAACCTTGAAGATGAAGCCGGTGACGTCTGGGCGTTCGGGTAGGATCGTGCCGATGCTCGACGGCTGCGGTCGCGGCGGCGGAGCATAGTCAGCAATCGCGGCGATCATTTCGTCGATGCCGAATTGCTTCAGAGCTGATCCGAAAAATACGGGCGTCAGATCACCCGCGCGATACGCTTCCAGATCGAACGACGCATAGCCTTCCTGCGCCAGCCCGCCCTCTTCACGCAATTTGGCAAGGCCTCGTTCGGATATTTTGTCCGCTAGGGTCGGGTCTTCCAGCCCTTCATGCTGGCTGGTCTTGCCCTCGAACTCCTTTGAACCACCCGAAGGCTGCATCAATTTGTTGGTAGTGAAATCATAGATGCCTTCGAACTCGCCGCCCATCCCGACCGGCCAGCTCATCGGGCAGACGTCAAGCGCCAGCGCGTCGGCGACTTCATCGAGCAGCGAGAAACATTCGCGGCCTTCCCGATCGACCTTGTTGATGAAAGTTATGATCGGAACGCTGCGCAGGCGGCATACTTCGAACAGTTTGCGAGTCTGTGGTTCGATACCTTTGGCGGCGTCGATGACCATGATCGCCGAATCAACAGCAGTCAGTGTGCGGTAGGTATCTTCGGAAAAATCCTCATGCCCTGGTGTGTCGAGCAGGTTAAAGATAATGCCGTCCTTGGCAAAGGTCATGACTGAACTGGTAACCGAAATCCCACGCTGCTGTTCGATCTTCATCCAGTCTGACCGAGCGCGTCGGGCCTGCCCGCGTGCCTTTACTTCGCCAGCCAAATGGATCGCGCCCCCTTGCAGCAAAAGCTTCTCGGTCAGCGTGGTCTTACCCGCATCGGGATGCGAAATAATGGCAAAGGTGCGGCGGTTCAGCGTCATGTGACGCGCTTTAGGGGATTTCGCGTCAAATGGAATATTTAACGGCTAAGAAATCGCGCCAACCATAAGTGCATATTTACCGCTTTAGCCCGTTTGTCAGAAAGTCGGCGGCGATGTTGGCGACGTCATCGACGTCTCGGTCTTCGCTCATGACTCCATAACGCAGGCCCAAAAATACATTCATCCCAACAATCGCCCATGCATGAACTTCCCCGACATCGGCACGGACCTGCCCTTTGGTCGCGGCATCGGTCAGACTGGCGATGTAGCCGGCAACGGTGCTATCATAATGTGCGCGGTAGCTTGGCGGATCGACGAATTCGGCTTCGTCGATGATTCGGTAAAGTTCCTTATGCTGTCGGACGAACTGCAAGAATGTTGCAAGGCCGACACGTTCCCCCTCGAGTCGATTGGGAGCAGCGGCGATTACCGGGCCGACGGTATTCCGAACCTGCGCCGACATATCGTGTACCAGCGCCTGAAACAACGCGTCCTTCGAATCGAAATAAGTATAGAAGCTGCCCAGGGCGACACCCGCGCGTTGCGTAATGCTCACCACCGAACTTTCGTGAAAACCCTTCTCGCCGAATTCCGAGGCTGCCGCATCGAGCAGCAAGCGCAAGGTTTTACGTCCGCGTTCGGTACGTGGTATTTTAGCCGCAGGAGTCATTGTTGCTGATATGCCACGTTCCGGCAAATTTATCCACTCCCGCGGTTAGTAAGTTGAAAGTTGGTTCATCTCTCATTATGGGCAAAGTCGGAACGGGTAAAGCCCGCATTTTTCGGCAGGAGAGATCGTCATGAAAGTTCAAAATCGCCCGTTCATCCGTGCATTGCTGTTAGCGGGCATTGCGCTCCCTGCAGGTTTTACCAGCATTCCGGCATGGGCACAGGATGCCGCTGCCGATGAAGCAGACAACGGCGAAATTATCGTAACGGCGCGCCGTCGCGAAGAGAGCCTGATTGATGTTCCAATTTCTCTCACTGCTATTTCAGGTGACACGCTGGCGGCGCAAGGCGCCGTCGATATCACGGCATTGCAGGACAAAACTCCAAATCTTACACTTCAAATTGCGCGGGGTTCAAACTCGACACTGATTGGCTTCATTCGCGGAGTTGGCCAGCAAGATCCATTATGGGGCTTTGAGCCAGGCGTTGGCCTTTATGTCGACGACGTTTATATCGCACGGCCGCAAGGCGCAGTCCTTGACATCTTCGACGTTAGCCGAGTGGAAGTTCTGCGTGGGCCGCAAGGAACACTTTATGGACGGAACACGGTTGGGGGCGCGATCAAATATGTCACGAACAAGCTAGGCAATGATTTCGGCGGCAAGGTTCGCGCATCCTACGGTGCGTTCAATCAGATCGATCTGATCGGGCAAGTTACCGTTCCGATTGGTGACACGCTGTCGATCGGCGGAGCGGTCGCATGGTATCAGCGTGATGGTTTCGGCCAAAATCTTACCACAGGTGCCGAGCATTATAACAAAGATGTACTGGCGGGCCGAATCTCGGCGGAATTCGCACCCAGTGATGACATATTCATTCGCATTGCCGCCGATAAAACTATCGACAAGTCTAATCCGCGACATGGCACAAGGCTGGTCGGCAATGGTGGGCTGCCCGCTTTCCAACCGACCGCCAGCGTCTATGACACACGTGCAGGTATTGGCGACGATAACAAGGTAACTACCCAAGGGGTTTCACTTACCGGCGAATTCGGCCTGTCCGATTTGCTAACTTTCAAAACAATATCGGCATATCGCGATGGCCGCACCGACACGCTAATCGACTTCGATAATACTGCCGGACCAGTACTCGACATTCCCGCCTTTTACGATGACCGTCAGTTTACTCAGGAGCTACAGCTACTGTTCGAAAGTGACAGAATTCAAGGGGTTGCCGGTCTCTATTATCTTGATGCCCGGGCAAGCGGGGCGTTCGATACCGTGCTCGGCCTGGCGAATCTGACAATATTGACCTCGGGTACCGTCAAAACGAAAAGCTATGCTGCTTTTGCCGACTTCAGCTTCGATCTAACCGAGCAATTCAAAATTTCGGCCGGTCTGCGCTATACCCATGACGAAAAGACCGGAACGGTGTTTCGCCGGAACTATGCGGGTATCCGCAGTCCCGCTTTTGGAAATGCGGCCGCAGTTCCTGGCCTTATCCGCACCGACTACACCAACGACCGGACTTTCAAAAAGCTAACGCCGCGGGTGTCGCTCAGTTATAAACCGACAGACAACCTCAATTTCTATGCATCTTACGGGCAAGGTTTCAAATCGGGCGGTTTCGATATGCGCGGTGATGCAGTGTTCACCCCGACAACGGTCGACGGTTATGATTCCGAAACAATCGACAGCTTTGAATTGGGGCTGAAGAGCGCGCTACTTGATCGCAAATTGTTCGCAAATTTTGCTGTGTTTAAGTCAACTTATAAGGACCAGCAGGTCACCATTCAGGCGCCCAATGTTTTCGGCGGCGTTGTCAGCTTCGTCGACAATGCCGGACGCGGCGAAATCTGGGGAGCGGAAATGGAATTGCGGGCCGTGCCTTCGCCCTACTTTTCAATGAATGCGGCATTTGGCTATACAAATGCAGACTATAAGAAGTTTCTGACGTTCATTGGCGGCGGTACAACGCCGGTCGATGTCGCAGATCAGCGCGCCTTCCAGAATACACCTAAGTTTACCGCAAGCGCGTCTGCTACCATGTCGAGCGATTTTATGGGGGGACTGCTGTCATTCACGCCTGCAATTTCGCTCCGCAGTGATGCACAGTTGTTCGAGTTCGCTGTACCGCTGCTTGATCCTGACGGCTATTTTCTGGTTGATGCCTCGGCCAACTGGCTGTCTCCTGATGAAAAGATCAAACTGTCGGTCAATTTGCGCAACCTAACCGACGAGAAATATCGTGTCGGCGGCTATAACTTCCCCGGCGCATTGTTCGGAAATTCGATTATCGGCTATTACGGCCCGCCGCGCACGGCCACATTCAGCGTTGAATATCGCTTTTAATCACAGCGGGTGGGCGTTTGACATAAACGCTCACCCGCGAAGCGCAGCGCCGAATTTCACAGCCGCCGCAATGACCTGGGCTGAAATGGCCTTCAAGTCGTCATCACCGTAAGTTTGGTCCTTCGGCTGCAGCGTCACTTCTACAGCAAGTGATTTATGACCTTCAGGAACACCCTGTCCGTCGAACTGGTCGAAAAGCTCGACGGACACAATATTGTCCTTATCGCATCCCCTTATTCCCCGCACCAGGTCGCCACTGGGTAAATCGGCGGGCACGAGGAAGGCGAAGTCGCGGGTCACGGCTTGCAACGCTGGCGGTGTAAATGCGGTACGCATAAAGCCGGGATTCTTTTTGATTGGGATGGCATCGAGATAGATCTCGGCGGCCATGACCGCGCTGTCGAGATCGAACGCCTTTGCGGTCGCTGGATGCAGCGTGCCAAACGCGGCCAGTATATTCTTTGGCCCCAGGCGAAGCGTTGCCGATTGGCCGGGATGATAATGATCGCCAGCTTCGGCCATTACCATAAGGCCCTCGGTCGCGACTCCGGCCGCTGCGAGTAGCGCCAGAGCTTCGGCTTTGGCATCATAGGCATCGAACTTAACGGCCTTGCCGCTCGCCCATCCGCGAGGGTTTTTTTCGCCCGCGAGCACTACGCCCGCAGTCAGCCTTTCGTTAGCCGAAAGATAGCGCCGTCCGATCTCGAATAATCGAACCGAAACCGCACCTCGATCCATGTTACGCCTAGCGGCAGAAAGCAGACCAGGAAGTAATGACGGACGCATGACTTTCATGTCTTCCGAAATCGGATTGGCAAGCGACCAGTGGCCTGCACCGAAAGCCGCAGCGTCCTTCTCGGGCAGAAACGACCAATTGATCGCTTCATTTAGACCGCGTGCCGCTGCCGTTCTCCTTACCTTGCGCTCGATCTTCTGCATCGGTGTTGCGGTTGGCTTAGCGACGCCGTCTGCGCGCGGCAGCGCGGTCGAGGGGACATGCTCCAACCCGACCATGCGTACGACTTCTTCGACCAGATCGGCACCGCCTTCGACGTCACGCCGCCAGCTA
>JBKJLZ010000170.1:0-5810 GCA_046596705.1 Sphingorhabdus sp.
CCCGAAAATGCGGAAATCTGGATTGACGCGTCTAGCATCGTTGCTGGCATCAAGATGCTGATCGGTATCGATCCGAAAGAAGATTATAAAGACAAGGTCGCCGAAGTCGCACTTTGAAGTATCAAGAGGGCGGGATTATTTTCCCGCCCTCGAATGCAAAACCGGTATCGCGGTCCTTGGCAAGTAACGCCGGTCCATCCAGATCTACCCATTTTGCGCGCTGCGCTAGAACGAACGCCGGAGCAATTCCTAGGCTGGTTGACAGCATGCAGCCAACCATGATTTCAAGCCCTGCTGCTTCGGCGACATCAGCCAATTTAAGCGCTTCGGTTAAGCCCCCTGCCTTGTCGAGTTTGATATTTACGCCGTCATAATGTGGCATAAGTGCCTCGACATCGCTCGAAATGTGACAGCTTTCGTCGGCAAATAGTGGAACTCGCGACTTTATATCGGATCGCCAATCCTCTTGTCCCGCAGGCATAGGCTGCTCAACCAGTTCGACACCGAGTTCGGCTAAAGCAGCAGCCTCGGCCGCTATATCCATGCCGCTCCAGCTTTCGTTGGCATCGACAATCAGCCGGGCTTCTGGCGCACCTTTACGTACTGCCTCCACACGGTCGCGGTCGCCTTCGCCGGTCAGTTTGATTTTCAGCAAGCCGTAGCCCTTGGCTACGGCAAGCGCGGCGTCGGCTTCCATCACCGAAGCCTTGCCCAACGAAATTGTAAAGGCTGTTGCCAACGGCTTCGGCGCTTCGATCAGCCCGACATAGCGCCATAACGGCATTCTTGCTGCTTTCGCCGCGAGATCCCAAAGTGCGCAATCCACTGCATTACGCGCGGCGCCGGGCGGAAGCAGCACCTGAAGCAACGCACGCGCGCTCACCGCGTTCATCGGTTGAAGGTCGTCAATAACCGATTCAACCTGAGACAGGCAGCTTGCAGCGGTCTCGCCGCGATAATAAATCGCAGTGCCCTCACCCATCCCAATATGGCTACCGTCACTGGCAGCGACCACCAGCAAATCGACATGGGTTTTTGCCCCGCGCGCGATGACGAACTGACCAGCCACGGGCCAACGCTCGATCATGGCGGAAATTCGTAAAGTCATGTACCGGCCATGACATGAAATTTCTTGGAGCAATAGTGCATAATATCAAGGTGCAAGCGCATACAGTCTGGCTTTGCGCGCGCGATCCCGAACTTGGTTGGCCGCTTAGGATATTTGCTTTGGCAATTGCCGGCTATGCGCTGTCGCCGATTGACCTGATCCCGGATTTTATTCCGGTAATCGGATTGCTAGATGATGCGATACTAATACCGGCGGGCATTTGGCTGTTTCGCAAACTCGTGCCGCCAAATATTTTTCAGCGCAATTTATGCTTGGCTGAAGCAGCAATTCGCATTCCGGTAAGCAAAATAGCGGCCACCGCGATCATATTGCTCTGGCTGGGACTTGCATTGTGGTTCGCACATTTACTGGGCGTAACCCGCTATCTTTAATTATGCGCCGCAATCCAGTCTTCAACGACGGGCGCAATCTTGTCGCGCCACTTGCTGCCATTGAAAATGCCGTAATGGCCGACTTCGGGAGCGAGGTGATATTTCTTTTGCGCATTGGAAAGTTTGGTTGCGATTGTGAGCGCAGCCTTGGTCTGGCCCACGCCACTGATGTCGTCGCGCTCACCTTCGATAGCCAATAGAGCAATGTCGGTAATCGCGGATGGGTCGACGCGCTCGCCGCGGTGCATCATTTCGCCTTTAGGCAACAAATGCCGCTGGAACACGACATCAACGGTTTGCAGATAGAATTCGGCGGTCATGTCGCAAACCGAGCGATACTCGTCGTAAAATTCTTTGGTGGCGTCGGCACTGTCGTCGTCGCCAGTGACAAGATGTTTAAACATTTCCCAATGGCTGTTCATATGATTGCCGAGGTTCATTGTCATAAATCCGCCAAGTTGCAGGAAGCCTGGATAAACCTTGCGTCCAGAACCCTGATAATGCGCAGGTACGGTTGCGATGACGTTTTGCTGAAACCAGCTATGCGGTCTTTCAGTTGAAAGCGTGTTGACCGCGGTCGGCGCTTCTCGCGTGTCGATTGGTCCGCCCATCATCGTTAGCGTCTTTGGACGGCACGGATGCTTTGCGGCGCTCATCACGGCAGCAGCGGCATAACACGGCACCGACGGCTGGCAGACGGCGAGCATATGCGCGCCTTTCCCGATATGCTCAAGGAATCCGACCAGATAATCGACATAGTCGTCAAGATCGAAATGCCCATCCTTCATCGGCACATCGCGCGCATCACGCCAATCGGTAATCCAGACGTCATGGCCAGGCAGCATCCGTTCGACAGTGCCGCGAAGCAATGTTGCATAATGACCTGACATTGGAGCAACGATCAACAGTTTAGGCTGATCCTTCGGCGCGCCATCTCGAACGAAATGCTTTAATTGACCAAAGGGCTTGCGGCATTCGATGGCCTCGACAACCGCAACCGGCTTGCCGTCAATGAAGGTCGTTCCAAGACCAAAGTCGGGCTTGCCGCGCGCCATGGCGGCGTGCGCGAACACGTCGAGCGCCGAAGCAACCAACGAACCCCCACTCAGATAAGAAAAAGGGTTTGAAGTACTATTTAGCCAATTGGCCTGGATCTGCGCAAGATAGCTAGCACCAGCGAGCCAGTTCTTCTGGATTTCATAACCCGTGTAAAGCATTCCTAAATCCCCGTGTTTCGCCCGTGTGTACATATTTGGTTTCGTTCGGGTCGCAGAACAAGGTGCATTAGCATTGTTTGTGCGCTGCACCATATCAAAAAGAAACTGATTTTGTCAGTGATCTCGTTTTGGAGCGTTGTGAGCATCTCGCCTGCCTGCTAGGCGGTTCGCCATGAATGAAATCGCTTCGACATTGCCTGCCCCAGCCGAGCGCACAGAACGGCCTGAACATTACGCGGAAAAGTCGAAGAAGCTTGGTAATCTGGGGATGGTTTGGCACCATGCGGCAGCTTACCCGAAGCAAATTATGTTTGCATTGCTTGCCTTGACCGTTGCCGCTTTAGCGACGCTGGCAATACCAGCAGGGTTCCGTTTGGTTATCGACCGTGGATTTGCAGCAGGTGGCAACCCTGATGATATCGCGCGCTGGTTCCAGTATCTTTTGGTGATTGTCGGCGTCATGGCTATCGCGACGGCGTTCCGGTTCTATTTCGTTTCATGGCTTGGCGAACGGACAGTCGCCGACATCAGACTGGCGGTGAACCGAAACCTGCTGCGCCAAAGCCCTGCATTCTTCGAAGAAAACCGTCCGGCCGAAATAGCAAGCCGAATGACGAGCGATACCGCTGTTATCGAGCAGGTCGTCGGTACAACGGTATCAGTCGCGCTTCGCAACATGGTCATGGGAATTGGCGGTACAATCTATCTCTTCACCCTCGCACCGCAACTAGCGGTTGGCCTGTTGATTGCTATCCCTATCATTGTCATTCCGATCGTGCTGATCGGACGTAAGCTGCAATCGGCGTCGAGGGCCAGCCAGGACCGGATCGCCGATGTCGGCGCAATGGTATCCGAAACACTTGGCGCAATGCGCATCGTTCAGGCATTTGGCCAGGAAACTCGCGAAAGCGAACGTTTCAGCGGCAGCGTCGAAGCGACTTTTGCCACAGCTAAAAAGCGGATTCGCTTGCGCGCATTTATGACTGCAATTGTCATGGCGCTGATTTTCAGCGCAATCACGATGTTGTTGTGGAAGGGCGCCATCGACGTCATTGAAGGAAGGCTGACCGGAGGGACAATTGCCGCATTTGTTATTACGGGCTTGCTTGTTGCAGGTTCGTTTGGTGCGTTGACCGAGGTGTATGGCGACCTTGTCCGTGGCGCTGGTGCGTCCGGCCGGCTGGCAGAATTATTGTCCGCAGAACCAGATATCGGTCCGCCTGCAAAGCCGGTCGCCCTGCCCGTTCCGGCGCGCGGTCAGCTCAGTTTCGAACATGTGCGGTTCCGCTATCCAACGCGGCCTGAAGTGGCAGCACTCGAAGATTTCAGCTTAAAGGTCAATCCGGGCGAAACCGTAGCCGTCGTCGGTCCGTCAGGTGCCGGCAAGTCTACATTGTTTCAACTCGCGCAACGCTTCTACGACCCCGAAAGTGGCACTGTGCGCGTGGACGGCGTTGCGCTGACCAGCGCGGACCCGGCGGAAATCCGCGAGCGTATGGCCTATGTGCCTCAGGAAACCGTGTTGTTTGCCGCATCAGCGCGCGATAATCTACGCTATGGCAACTGGCTGGCAAATGACGACGAAATTTGGGCGGCGGCTGCTCAGGCCAATGCCGAGACCTTTTTGCGCGCATTGCCGCAGGGGCTCGATACCGATTTGGGCGAGGGCGGCGCGCGCCTGTCAGGTGGCCAGCGACAGAGAATTGCGATTGCCCGGGCGATTCTGCGTAAAGCCCCTATCTTGCTGCTCGACGAGGCTACGAGCGCGCTTGATGCCGAAAGCGAACGCCTGGTGCAGGATGCGCTTGAGCATCTGATGCAAGACCGCACAACCATCGTTATAGCGCACAGATTGGCAACCGTGCGTTCGGCTGACCGGATAATCGTGATGGACCATGGAAAGATTGTTGAAGAGGGCACTCACGCGACGCTTAGCGCAGCGGGCGGACTCTATGCACGTTTGGCTAGCTTGCAGTTCGACGCGTAATCCGACTTCGGACAGTTCCTAATTAAAAAGAAGCCCGAATACGCTCGATCATAGCAAGAGGCTCAGACGGCGGCGCTGCCTGGCTAAGCATTCTGCCGCTTAAGCGCTGCATCCTGAAATAAAGGTCCTCGCTTGCCGCGATTAGTAACTGTGCTTCCTTTGGAAACCGCTCGACTTGAAACCCATCGCTTGCCGGTGCGTACCCCAATCCGCGCTCGCCGCTATCGGCCTCGGTTTGCGATAGTTCGCCGGCGCGCAGCGCCTTTTGGTTTAGCAACCACGCAATGCTGTGCATCAAACGCGTTGTGACTTTCAACGATTCGCAAGAAAACGCTACCGAGATTTCAGGCGACAAATTGCCGCCCATTTGGTCGCGGTCGAAATACGACCGGGCCTCGTCTGCTAGCAACATCGCTTCGGTGTAAAGTGCATCCACCAATTTCGGCGTGAGTTCGTGGTGATCGGAAACCATGACGGTCTTATGACAGACGAAGCTACTGATTGTTAGTGTAAAGCGACGCAAATTTTGCGCATTACCCATTGTGCCGCTTTGGAACGATGTCAGTGAAACGGGTAATGTTTCTGTTAGGCAAGAATATCGGGGATAAGCTGATCCTCAAGTCGCATGATGCGGTCTTTCAGGACCAACTTCTTCTTTTTAAGCCGCGCAATCTGCAACTGGTCAATTCGAGTCTGCATCATCAAAGCCTGGATCGCATCATCAAGATCGCGATGCTCGATCCTCAATTGCTCCAAAAGCTGCTGGTAACCTTCATCGTTCATCCCGTCACCTAGCCCGAACTGACTTAACAAGTCATCGCCAAAATCGGGGGTCGTGCCGCATATGCGTTGGATTAACGAATTAGGGGGCAGACACTAAGCTGCAATCGTGATTTACTCTCTTGATCAATCGTCGAGTCTCACAAAGGAGAATAAGATGAACAACAACCATATGTCCTCGCTCCGTACGAAACATGCCGAATTGGAAGAAAAACTGGACCGTGAAGAAAACCGGCCATTGCCCGATACGAACGTCATTCATTCCCTGAAAAAACAAAAGCTGATGCTTAAAGATGTTATGACTCAGGAAACCATGTCCGCTTGAT
>JBKJLZ010000021.1:0-4332 GCA_046596705.1 Sphingorhabdus sp.
CACTTGTCCGGTCGTATCGAGCAAATATTTTGCCAGCAATAAAGCCTGATTATGCGTCATCAGGAAGTGATGGCTGTCGACGCGCTTTTCGTCCAGCGCTTGCTTTGAATGCGCACTCTGGATGCGCAGGTCAATGCTGGCGCCGAGGTCGCTATGAGTCCAGCCGACGACTACACCCGGCGGGAGTGTCTGTTCGCTGCTGGTCGCGGTGCGCTTGGACATATAGCTTATTCCTGACGCTTTTCCATTCGGCAGCTTTTTACAGGCTGTCAATATACACGGGCGTTATTGCAGCCAGTCTTCGCAACGCAAGCCCTCGACACGAGAGAATTCCTTAAGATTGCCGGTTATTAATTTGAGGCCGAGGCTTCTAGCATGGCCGGCGATCAACAGGTCGTTTGGGCCAATGATGTTGCCTTTGCGGGTTAGATCCGCGCGAATGTCGGCTGAATGAAACGCTGCCTTGTCGTCAAAGGCCAAGCAGGGAATGGCGCTTAAAAAGTCTTCTATTTCCTTCCGTCTCCTCTCACCGCCGCCTGTGAGAGCAATGCCGACGTATAGCTCATATCGAACAATCGAGGAGATGCAGATATTGTCGAATTCGGTTTTGATCCGATCCCTAACTTCAACTGGTCGGTCGCGAAGTGCGCGGATACACAGGCTGGTATCGAGCAAAGACGTCAGCACTAAAAGGTCTCGCGAGTCTCATAAGCGAGTTCGGGTGGCTCCTCGATTTCGATGCCGGGCCGGGCGAAAAAATCGTCCCAGAAGTCGTTGACCGCAATAATAGCCAAGCCGCGCTCCTGCTTGCGGATGTAGACATTCTTAACCCCTTCAGGAAACTCGAACTCCTTCGGAATTCGCACTGCCTGATTACGGTTCGACTTAAAAAGCGCTGCCATTCGGCCGAATTTCGAGGGGGCGTTCATGTTATCAAGCTATACCGAGAGAAGGGATATGTCAATGGGATATACAGGGTGGCATAAACGTAAACTCAATATCTAAAATATCAAATTGACATATCGAATTGGCTATTCCAGATAGTGAGTGCGGCGACTGTTTGTGCCAGTCGCCGCTGCAACACCAACCAAGGGATATGACCATGATTATCGTTACTAAAGAAGCATACAACAGTTTGCCTGAACATACAAAGTCCGAGCTGCTGGCGGCGGTCTTCGGCACACCGAAACCGTTGTCAATTGAAGGAAGTGAGTTTGGTTTTAGTGATGAAGATTGGGTTGATGTCGCAAAGCTTACCCCGGGCCAAGTCGAGGCGCTGATCGACGATGCAACCAGCCTATATGAGGGAACGAAAGTTGCACTGAAGATTATCGCCGAGCATGGGCCCATCTTGCATTCAACAGACATTAAAAAGAAATGCGTCGATCAAGACGGGACGCCGTATTGGGAAGACCTTGGCAAATTTCAGGGTGGAACTACAAGACGGGTGCGAGCTGTAACTGGTAATAAGCATGCAATGTTGCTTGCATGGCCGGATTGGGAGGATGGTGAAGGTTATTATGGTGTAACGCGAGAAACTCATCGGGCGCTGCGGATTTACTTCAAGTTGGATTGAACGATTTCAGGGTTTGTCAAAAATCGACGAACCCTGGTTTCACCCAACCAACTCCCTAACATCAGTCAGCCTTCCTGTCACCGCCGCAGCCGCCGCCATCGCTGGACTGACCAAGTGAGTCCTCGCGCCGGGCCCCTGCCGCCCCACAAAATTGCGGTTGCTGGTTGAGGCGCAGCGTTCCCCGGCTGGCACTTTGTCGGGGTTCATGCCCAAACAGGCCGAGCAGCCGGGTTCGCGCCATTCCAGACCCGCATCGATGAAGATGCGGTCCAGGCCCTCGACTTCGGCTTGGCGCTTCACCAATCCGCTACCGGGCACGACGATGGCCCATTTGACGTTCTCGGCTTTGCGGCGTCCCTTCAGGACTGCGGCTGCGGAGCGCAGATCTTCGATGCGGCTGTTGGTGCAGCTGCCGATGAAGATATTTTGCACCTCAACCTCAGTCATTGGTGTTCCCGGTGTCAGGCCCATATAAGTGAGTGACTTCTTAGCGGCCTCTTGCTTCGATGGATCGGCAAAGCTCATTGGATCGGGGACAACGCCGGTGATCGGCAATACGTCTTCGGGGCTGGTGCCCCATGTCACGCTCGGCGCGATGTCGTCGGCATGGATTACCACGACCTGATCGTATGACGCGCCTTCGTCTGTAGATAGGCTCCTCCAGTAGGCCACAGCCGAATCCCAGTCCGAGCCCTTGGGAGCCATTGGGCGGCCCTTGATATAGTCGAAGGTGACATCGTCGGGCGCAATTAGACCAGCGCGCGCGCCGTGTTCGATAGCCATGTTGGAAACCGTCAGTCGACCCTCGACGCTTAGCGAGCGGATGACTGAGCCGGTATATTCGATGACATAGCCAGTGCCGCCTGCGGCGCCCAACACACCTGTAATGTGAAGCACCACGTCCTTGGCGGTAACGCCCGGACCAAGCTCACCTTCGACTCGGACTTCCATCGATTTCGATTGCTTGAGCTGCAACGTCTGGGTGGCGAGCACATGCTCGACCTCGCTGGTACCAATGCCGAACGCCAACGCGCCAAGCCCGCCATGGCATGCTGTATGGCTGTCGCCGCAGACAATAGTGGTGCCAGGCAAGGAAAAACCTTGTTCCGGGCCAACTACATGTACAATGCCCTGCTCAGCTTCGGTCGCGCCAATATAACGGATTCCGAAATCGGGCGCATTTGCCTCCAGCGCCGCAAGTTGAGCAGCACTTTCAGGATCCGCGATTGGAATAGGCCTGCCGGCCACATTGAGACGGGCAGTCGTCGGCAAATTATGGTCAGGCACCGCTAAGGTTAGATCGGGTCGCCGCACCCTGCGGCCTGCTGCGCGCAGGCCATCAAATGCTTGGGGACTGGTAACCTCGTGCACCAAATGCCGGTCGATAAAGATCAGTGCGGTACCATCGTCGCGCGTCTCGACAACATGCGCACTCCAGATTTTTTCGTACAATGTTTGCAGCTTTTGCATAATGAATGTTGCCATAGAGGGGAGCACCGCGAAATCAACCTTCGCAAAGTGAAAACAAGGTGCCAAATCGATTTGCTGTCCTTATATGAATTTTATGCGCTCTCCCACGCAAACTCACGCGCCCGCTCGCACCACTGGCATCGGCCTTGCATTGGCAGGAATTATGTTTGCCACCTGGATCGGTGTGCATATCTGGACCATGTTCGATTTTGTCATTACAGCAAATAATTGGTTGCTGGTGCCATTCATCGTCGCGCTGCAGTGCTGGTTGTCGGTCGGCATGTTCATCGTCGCACACGATGCAATGCACGGTTCGCTGGCGCCAGGGTGGGGTAGATTGAACGCAGGGGTTGGCGCGGCTGTGCTGTTTCTGTATGCCGGCTTTGGCTGGCGACGGATGCGCGATGCCCATATGGAGCATCACAAATTTCCGGGCAGCAAGCAGGATCCCGATTTCAATGCCGATAATGCCCGGGATTTCTGGCCGTGGTACCTACGGTTTTTCAAACATTATTTTGGCTGGCAGTCGGTGGCATTCATATCGAGCGTGGTGCTTGCTTATTTCTTTGTGCTCGATGTGCCTCAGGAAAATGTAACCCTGCTCTATGGATTGCCAGCGATTGCATCATCCTTGCAGCTATTTTATTTCGGCACTTACCGTCCGCACCGGCACGAAGCATCGGTGTTTCCAGACAAGCACAATGCGCGAACCAATGATTTCGGCAGCTTGGCGTCGCTTCTCAGTTGTTTTCATTTCGGCTATCATCATGAGCATCATTTGTCGCCGGGAACGCCTTGGTGGGGGCTTCCCAAGGCGCACCGGGAATATTTGCGGGGTAAGGCTAAGTGAGCGTGTTTGACAAAATAATGATCGTCACAGCGACCGTCATCGCGATGGAGATATTTGCGTGGTGGGCGCATAAATATGTCATGCACGGTTGGGGTTGGGAATGGCACCGCGACCACCATGAACCACATGACAATGCGCTTGAAAAGAACGATCTATTCGGAATTGTCTTCGGCAGCTTTGCGATCGGACTGTTCGTGGTCGGCTATTATTTTTCGCCGTTCTTATGGTGGGTAGCGATGGGTATCACCGCATATGGCGCCATTTACGCATTTGTTCATGACGGCCTGGTGCATCAGCGTTTCATGCGATGGGTACCGAAACGCGGTTATGCAAAACGGCTGGTTCAGGCGCATAAATTGCACCATGCAACCGTCGGCAAGTCCGGCGGGGTCAGTTTTGGTTTCGTTTTTGCGCGCGATCCGCTGAAGTTGAAGGC
>JBKJLZ010000253.1:0-10669 GCA_046596705.1 Sphingorhabdus sp.
TGGAAGCAAACGGCAACATCTGCGTTGCAACCATCGGCGAGTGCGGCATCAGCGTTATTTCACCCAAAGGTGATCTGGTAGAATTTGTCGCAACTGACGATATCTTTACCACCAACATTGCCTTTGGCGGCGACGATATGATGGATGCGTATATTTGCCTGTCGGGCAGCGGACGACTTGTCAAAACGCGTTGGGCAAGGCCGGGTTTGAAGCTCAACCACTGATGCGAGCATTGCTGTTTCTTCTGGTCGCACTGACGGCCTGCCCGCTAATCGCCAAGCCCGGTACGCTGGTAATCGTGGGGGGTGCCTTGTTGCCTGACAATGCCGCCATCTACCGTGCGTTCATTGACGCTGCAAATGGCGGAACGATTGCGGTTATTCCTTCGGCATCGGGTGAGCCGCAGGCCGCGCTCGATGCTTTTGCTGCTAATCTGGTGCAGCATGGTGTCGACCGCGCGCGGATAATCGACGTTCATCTCGCCGAAGTCGACGACCCAGCAACGACAGTCGATGAAGCCACATGGGCCTCCAATGCCGGGAATACAGACGAGATCGCCACGATCGAAAATGCCAGCGCCATCTGGTTTACCGGCGGCGATCAAGCGAGGACAATCCGGCTGCTGGCAAAAGACGGCAAAGACACGGCGATGCTACAGGCAATACGCCAGCGGCTGGCCGCTGGCGCGGTGGTCGGCGGGACCAGTGCCGGTGCTGCAATTATGGGGACGGGGATGATTGTTTGTGGCGACCCGCGCCGCGCCAATGACGCTATTAGTAACGATCCCGCCGATTGCGCCGCTCGTGACGGTCAGCGAGAGCCGCTTGTGCTTGGCAGTGGTCTGGGTTTCCTTCCCAACCACGTCGTCGACCAGCATTTCAGCGAACGCGGTCGTTTGCCCAGACTATTGCGCGCCACGGCGTGCGGGGCCGGGCGCGGATTTGGTATCGACGAGAACACTGCCCTTGTTATCGATCTAGCGACGCGACGCGCGACTGTGACAGGCAGCGGTAAAGTGACAGTCGTTCGACGCCCTATTCCGCGCAATGATTGCGCGGCCAATTTCGGGATCACCGATCTGGCGCGTTATCGGTCCGGCGAAAGCTTCGAGATACGCCGATGAACTGGCTAAGCCGGAGGTCAGATCACAAACGGCGGGTTTAGAGAGCCTCAAACGCTATTGACGTTGACGCCCCCTTTGGTTGACCGCTAGGCGATTGCACGCATCCTATCTCCCATCTTCAGGAGCATCACATGGCAAACAAGCTTTACCCTGACGCTGCGTCGGCTCTCGATGGCATCCTCAAAAACGACATGCTGATCGCAAGCGGCGGCTTTGGACTTTGCGGGATTCCAGAACGGTTTCTCGACGCCATTATGGCGAGCGGCGTCACCGGCCTTACTTTTGCGTCGAACAACGCCGGGATCGACGGCGAGGGTATCGGTAAGCTTTTGCGAACGCGCCAAGTAAAAAAAATGATAGCGTCCTATGTCGGCGAAAACAAGGAATTCGAGCGGCAATATCTGGCTGGCGAGCTTGAGGTTGAATTCAGCCCGCAAGGCACGTTAGCCGAAAGGATGCGCGCTGGTGGTGCTGGCATTCCAGGTTTTTACACCAAAACCGGGGTCGGTACTCAAGTTGCCAATGGCAAAGAGGTCAAAAGCTTCGGGGGCGAAGAATATATCCTTGAGCTTGGGATTTTCGCCGATTTGTCGATCGTGAAAGCGTGGAAGGCTGACGAAAGCGGTAATGTCATTTTCCGCAAGACCGCGCGCAATTTCAACCAACCCGCCGCCACTTGTGGCAAAATCTGCGTGGTCGAGGTTGAGGAAGTGGTTCCAGTGGGGTCGCTCGATCCCGACAGCATCCACCTGCCCGGCGTTTATGTGCAGCGAATGATCGTCGGCGCGCCCTATGAAAAGAAGATCGAGTTTCGCACCGTGCGCGAACGGGAAGCGGCATGACGCGACAAAGATGGATCGGCCGCTGGATTATAGGCGTTGCCGTTATTCACACGGTATTTGCTTGCATCGTTTTTCAGGAACCTTTGGCAGACATTTTAAAGCGTGGTGTGTGGAACAGTATCGGCGACGACCCAATGCGCGGTGCCGTCGCCTGGTTCCTGCTCTGCGGTGGCTTCATTCTGCTTTGCGGACTGGCCATTGATACATATGAGCGCAGTGATTCAGCAGGATCGCTTAAAGCCGTGGGATGGGGCCTCTTAATTGTGACAGTATTCGGCATCGTGTTGATGCCGGTTTCTGGGTTGTGGCTCTTGATCCCGCCGATAGTTGGCTCAATTCGCCAAACGGGGAAAAACTGATGCCGGTGAGCAAGGATCACCGGAACATCTGGCTAATGGCTGGCGGTTGGCTCAGCATCGTGGCGGCACTGCTTCATGTCGGCTGCATTGTGGGCGGTGGTGACTGGCACCGATTTTTTGGTGCGGGCGAGGAATTGGCGCGCGCCGATGAAGCCGGGTCATGGATGCCAGCCTTATTGACTTCCGGCATTGCACTGATTCTTTTTGCATGGGCAGCATACGCCTTCGCTGGTGCGGGTTATATCCGCAAATTACCGTTTATCAGAACAGCGCTAGTTCTCATAAGTGCGATCTATCTACTTCGGGGAATGGCTATCATCCCGGTGCTGATTGATCCACCTTCGCGCACGGCATTTAATATCTGGTCGTCGCTGATCGTCATTATCTACGGCGCCGTCTACGCAGTTGGTACAAAGAAGGCTTGGGCGCATTTCAGCAAACGCGCCCAACGGTGAATTGATATGAGCAATAAACCCATCCCTATCGACCTTGTCCGCTATGCCGATCTGCTCGGCGATAGCCGAGAATTCTTGCGCGTATGGGCTAAGGAGGATGGACCGGTGACCTGTTTCATCAACCCGGTGCCGATTGGTGCCGATCCCTTCGCGTTTGGCATGGCGCTGGTCGATTGCATCCGGCATGGCGCAAAGACTTATGCACAAGCCACCGGCGTTTCTGAGATGGAAGCACTTGAACGGATTTGGCAAGGTTGATGCCGAGCGAACCAATCCGACTGACGTAGCTACCCAATATCCCGGCAAGGACGGACTAATATGACAACGCATGACGGCAATGCCAACGGTTGGACTCGCGACGATATGGCTGCCCGCGCCGCAAAGGAACTACGTGACGGCTATTATGTAAACCTGGGCATCGGTATCCCGACTTTGGTGGCGAATCATGTCCCTGCCGACATGGAGGTAACGCTTCAGTCGGAAAACGGAATGCTCGGTATCGGGCCGTTTCCGTACGCAGGGGAGGAAGATCCCGATTTGATCAACGCCGGCAAGCAGACGATCAGCGAGCTGCCGCAAACCGCCTATTTCGACAGTGCCGCCAGCTTTGCCATGATCCGCGGCGGGCATATCGATCTGACTGTGCTTGGTGCGATGGAGGTCGCTGAAAATGGCGATATCGCCAACTGGATGATTCCGGGTAAGATGATCAAGGGCATGGGCGGCGCGATGGATCTTGTCGCGGGCGTGAAGAAGATTATCGTCGTTATGGAGCACAACGCCAAAGACGGCAGCCCGAAATTCATCCCCGCCTGCACGCTGCCGCTGACCGGCAAGAATGCAGTCGATATGATCATCACTGACCTTGCCGTGTTTCACCGGTCTGACCATCAATCGCCGTTCAAGTTGATCGAAATGGCGCCGGGTGTGACAGTTGACGAAGTTGCTACGAAAACGACGGCAAGATATGAGGTGGCGATTTAAAGATGCAGCGGAAGGTTAAAGCGCTGATCGTTATTGCCGCTTTGGGGTTGGCAGGCTGGTATGGCGTTCATACCATGGCAAGTGATAAGGCCGCTACCACTTCGCTGGCGAGGTCTGGGAAATCCGATAATTGGTTGCCCGATTCACCCGAAAAGTGGCAAGGTCGGGTCGATTATCGTAAGCTCGACGGCCAACTGACTGAGTTGTCACTGCGTCCGGAAATGGCGGGGCTCGCCGTGGCGGTTGTAGAAGCGGGCGAATTGCGTTTCGTCCGCACTTATGGGGTCACCGATAAATCTACCCAAATGCGGGTCACACCAAATACTGTCTTTCGCTGGGCTTCGGTTTCCAAGACCGTAACAGGTATGCTGGCCGCAACAATGGCCAGCGATGGTTCGGTCAACCTCGAGCGTCCGGTCGCTAGCTGGCAAACTTCACTTCGCTTGCCAGGTGGTGCGGAATCGCAAATAACCTTGGCGCAGCTGCTGGCACACCAGACTGGCCTCACAAAAAACGCATATGACGAGCAGCTGGAAGACGGAAAAAGCCCTGGCTTGATCCGCACTGGACTTGCCGCTGCCCCGCTGCAATGCATGCCCGGTACCTGCCACACCTATCAAAACATCGCTTTTGACGCCGCCACCGAATTATTGGGTAAAGCCGCAAAACGACCCTTCACCGATATGGTCAGCGAACGGTTTTTCTTGCCTCTTGGCATGACCAGTGCGTCATACGATATGGTAGGTTTGACCGGAGCAAAAGATTGGGCGCGTCCGCATAATGGTTCGCAAGTAAGGCCCGTGCGCGACGCCTATTGGCGGGTGCCTGCCGCTGCGGGGGTTCAAAGCAACATCGTTGATTTCGCTCGGTGGATGCAGGCGGCGATGGGTGAGCGCCCGGATGTTCTGACGAAATCCGTGCTTAAGCTGGCCCAAGCGCCGCGAGTCCGAACATCAAGTTTATATGGAGGGGATTTGCGCCAAGCCATTTCTGACGCCCAATATGGTCTGGGATGGCGCAGCTTTACATATGCGGGGCACCGGCTCGTCGGCCATTCGGGCGCCGTAGAGGGCTATCGTGCTACAATGATTTTTGAGCCTGGGACGCGCAATGGTGTTGTTGCGATGTGGAACAGTGATTCGGGAAAGCCTTTCCGCATTCCGTTCGCGGTGTTCGATAGCTATGACAAGCGCTTGGATACCAACTGGCTCGACATCGACAATGCTACTTTGTCGCCGCTTGAACGGGCAAGCAGGCAAGCGAAGATCAGTGTTCCACCGGCCTAACTATGTGTCGCTATTCAAGCGTATCACGATACGGGCTTTCAATGGCCGATCATCGCCAACGTCTGCCAGCCATTTGTAAAAGAAAAACTCCACAACAAATACGGCCAGCGCCGTCAGTCCGATGCCAGCGATAATGTCGATCAGATAATGCCAGCGGGTTGCAACCGCTTCATTCATGATGAACAGGAAAAGCGGTACATAAAGCCAGCATAGCCAACGCTCATAGCGCCAAGCATAATAAACAAAGACCGCCGATGAGGCGACATGGAGCGATGGCATCGCGGCGAGGCCGGTTGCCAGATACTGCGCACCATTTTCACCCAGCCACTGCGTCCCGCCTGCAAGCGCCTCCTTGTGCGCTGCGAGCATATAAATCTGACGTTTGGTCTCGAGCGCGTTGGCTCCGGCTTCATACAAAAACGGACCCAACGCGGGCGCAATCAGATAGCTAAGTGCGCCAAATACATGCACCAGCATCGCGGTCAACACGACTTTGCGGAACACAATGAATGACCGGGACGAGTGAACGATAATGCTACAACCGAACATCGCCAGAAAAGCGAACAGATAAAGCAAGTCGAGCGAGCTACCGAGCCAATCCAGCCCACTCCGTATGCCAAAAGTCGCATCGACTAAAGGTGACAGTGCTCGGTCCATTTCTAGGTAGGTTTCGTCCCAGGAAGCGGGATTAACAGTTTTAGCCCATAGTTTGATGTTGAAATGGACGATCAGGATTACGCCATACGCCAACAGCACGGTTAGGAAATACAGCGTGCGGGCCACTTTTTGTGTCGCAAGAGTGACCAGAATGCCAGCGATAACCACAATCGCCGGTGTCACATTATCCATTCCGGTAAAGGCAAGCGATGCACTTGAAGGAAGGCTGATTGGCTGTTGGAATAACACGCTTATAGCGATGCCGACGAACACAAACACCGCCATCAGCGACGTTTCAGGGATAGGAAGATGCAAAAGCACATTTGATCTTCTGATAATTTGTGCAGGGGGCGGAACCCTTTGTGCAATGACCTTCAGCGCCTCACCCATTCATTAGTCCGTTTGTCACTGTCTTTGGAATTGATGACCGTGCTAGCCGCGCGGTGGCCCGCAAGCCATCACTTATTTCAAAAATATGACAGACCGGAGGAAATTGAAGCAACGAAGATATTGCGCTACGCCGTTCTTCATGAGCTATACTTTGATCACCGCCAACCGCAATTATTCGAGCTGGAGCCTTCGGCCCTGGTTGTTGATGACCGCCCTTGGCATTCCCTTTGAAGACCGACTGGAGCCATTTGCTCAGGCTGATAATTACGACGCATTTCGCGCTTTTTCGCCGACAGGGCAGGTGCCGTTGTTGCAGGATGGCGACCGCGTGGTTTGGGACTCGCTTGGTATAACGCTGTATCTGGCCGACCGGCATCAAGGCATCTGGCCAAGCGAAGAGGCAGCCAAAGCATGGGCGCAGTGTGCGGTTGCTGAAATGCATGGCGGCTTCTCGGCGCTCCGCAACGACTGCACGATGAATGTTGGGGTGCGCGTTAAGCCTAAGACAATGTCCGCTGCGTTGCGCCGCGACGTTGGCCGGATCAGCGAATTGTGGGCCCAGGGCTTGGACGCGTTCGGTGGGCCGTTTCTGGCGGGGCAATATTTCACGGCGGTCGATGCTTTCTTCGCACCAGTGGCCTTTCGCGCCCGTACCTATGGTCTTGATGTTGGACGCGCCGGGCAAACCTGGGTCGATCATATGCTGACGTTGCCGCCGATGCTGGCATGGGAGAAAGATGCGCTGACCGAAAATTGGCGGGAGATCGGGCACGAAGAGGAACTGCGCGCGTGCGGGGCGGTAATCGCTGATTACCGCCAGATATAATGAAGGCCGCCAATCCAGCGGCCTTCATTATTAGGTTAAGCTAGTTCAAACTTTGTCGCCAAAAGCGCCTTTTACTTTGCCCTTTAAATTCTGGCCTTCGCCTTTGCGCTCCTGTGCGGCTCCCTTGGCTACCAGATTAGGATCGTTACTAGCGCGGCCCGCTGCCTGCTTGACGTTACCTGCGATCTCGTTGCCAATGCCTTTGGCTTTGTCTTTCAATTCGCCCATGATCTGTCCTTTCGATGTGCTGGCGGCATCCTTGAGCCACCCGACAGATAATCGTCGGGCGAGAGCTTGGTTCCGTTAATGGCGGCAACGGGAGATCATCGCATTCGCAAATGCCGCGCCTTTGTCGTTAGCAAAACGCAAGAATAATGAAGGTTCGATGAGTTCAAGTTCCATCAACCGGAAGTTACCTTGGTCGTCGCGTAGAATATCAGCGCGCGCGTAAGGCAATACGCTGGTTTGCGTGATTGTCGCCGTTGCCGTCAATGCGGCTACAGCTAATTTTTTCGCCGCGTCCGGCGCATCGACTGCTTCTTCATAGCCACCAAATTGGTCTTGAACGCGGAAGTCTCCAGCGGCCGGACGCTTTATGATCGAGTGACTGAACAAACCGCCGAAATAGAATAATGAATATTCGCCTTCTGCCATGATGCTAGGCAAAAAGGGTTGGATCATCATGCGCTGACCCGCGACCGACTCGGGTAGCACGTCAGTGGCCGCCAACCGGAATGTACCATCTGCTCCGCCGGAAATCGGGGGCTTTATCACCAAGGTGTCTGTTACGAATCCGGTGCGAGCTGAATCTAGAGCTTCTTGATCCAACGCATCGCTCACTCTCGTCGGGACAGCGGCAACGCCTGCGGCTTCAAGTTCCGCAAGATAGGCTTTATCACTATTCCACCGAAGCACGCTCACCGGGTTACATGCGGCTATGCCTTCAGTTTCCATCCGGTCAAGCAGCGCAAACCATGTGGGGCAATCGCGCTGATATCCCCAAGCGATGAGCGGTGATACCAAATCGAAGCCCGACAGGTCGCCCGGCTCCGTCCAGCGACGGAAGATTATCGTATCGCCGAAAAGGCGCCGGTAATCGACTTCCAGCACCGTCCAGTCCTCTTCGTAGTTTTCGGCAGGAGTCAGGATGCAAATGTTTGGCACGCCCTATTCGCCAGCCATCTTCAATATCTCTTTCCATTCTGCAGGGGATACCGGGGCAACCGACAGCCGCGACTGTCGAACCAGCTGCATATCGGCGAGCTTGGGGTTGGTCTTTATTGCTTTCAGTGTCACCGGATTTGCAATCTTACGGACCGGCTTTACTTTAACCGCAACAAAACGTGCCTTCTCGTCTGTCGGGTCGATGAAGTGCTCTTTGGAGATCTTCATAATCCCGACAACCTCAAGCCCAATATTACTGTGGTAGAAGAACGCTTCGTCGCCAACCTTCATTGCTTTCAGGTTGATCGCAGCGGTGTAGTTGCGCACACCGTCCCACATTCCCTCTTTTTCCTTCACCAGATTGTCCCAGCCATAAACATCAGGTTCGGATTTCATTAGCCAGTATTGCTTTGCCATCATTTGCTCCAGAATTTTGCTAGCGCTGCTTTAGGCCAACGGCTATTTGCGTGTCCATGACACACATGCCCGTTATTTCGCTTAACCATCAGGATGCCGATGCTCTCGGTCAAGCGCTCGGCGATTCGTTCAAGACTTATGGATTTGCAACCATTGTCGATCACGGGCTCGATCCGGCGTTGGTCGCCAAAGCTTGGGCGCTGACCAAAGAGCTGTTTGATCAGTCCGAGGCACAGAAGCAAAAAGGATTCGATTCCTCGATTGCTGGGCAGCGCGGTTACACGCCGTTCAAGACTGAGATTGCCAAGGGCGCTGACCATCATGACTTGAAAGAATTCTGGCATGTCGGCCGCGAAGTCGATCCGTCGAATCCTCTAGCGTCATCGATGCTGCCCAATATCTGGCCCGATGTTTTGGATTTCAAAGAGACTTTCGAGCTGCTGTTTGACGAAATGGACAAGGTCGGCGCTCGCATATTGTCGTCGATTGCGCTGTATTTGGATTTGCCTGCCGACTGGTTCGAACCGGCAATAAAGGACGGCAACTCAATTCTTCGCCTGCTGCATTACCCGCCGATCGCAGGTGACGCCGAGGGTTGCATCCGTGCGGGCGCACATGAGGATATCAACCTCATCACGTTGTTGCTGGGAGCAGAAGAGGCCGGGCTAGAGATCCTTCGACCCGATGGTAGTTGGATGAGTGTTGCACCCCCTGCTGGCGGAATTGCGGTGAACGTCGGCGATATGTTGCAGCGCCTGACCAACCATGTGCTGCCTTCCACGACTCATCGCGTGGTCAACCCGATGGGCGAGCGGTCGAAATTCAGCCGTTATTCGATGCCGTTCTTCCTTCATCTGCGCTCGAATTTTCCCATTGCGACATTGCCGGGTTGTGTGTCGGCGGAGAGGCCGGACCGCTATCCCGACCCAATTCTTGCAGACGACTACTTGCGCGAGCGATTGATCGAGATCGGGTTGCTTAAGCCGTAACTTGCTAGTTGACTGCTATGGCAGTGCGCTCATCGAGCCAACCAAAGCGTCTTCAATATGCAGCCAATCGAGCCTCGACAGGCAGGCGGATCAGCTCCGTTACAGCTTTTTGGAGAATTAGAACTCTAAACGCTTCCGAATCGAAGCGGCTTGATCTTGTCAGTCTTGATAGGTGTGCATGCAAAGCAGCTAACGGAAGAGCCCTACGCGACCGAGCTAATGGATAACCGCTAGGGTCGAGAATCGGACGACTGTTAAAGTCATCAGCTGAACGCGCGTTCGATAGCCAAAACCCCCAGAAACTGCGGATAAGGGGCGTGCGCTGGACATGGTGGAACTTCACTCCGCCGAGCGTGTTTAAAAGATATAGCAAGTCAATAACGGCAAATGCCTGCCGTGGGCTTGTCGAATGACCCATTGCATTTTTTTTGTAATAAAATTGCAAATGGCTGTTGACCGAATCTGAAACCCCCTCTAGAGGCCTGTTCACCGGACGGGAAGCAAGCGTTTCTGCGGTCTGGTCGCCAACAAATAGGTCACCTACTCCTCTGGTAGCAATATCAGGGAACCATAGGTGTCCGCTTTTTTGTCGGTCGGCTCTTTGACATTGTGATAATAAGATGAAGGGACATGTGGGCGGCGGCGCCAGGTCCGGGGGTTTTAAGGCCCCGGGTGCTTGGTTGTAAATTAGCTCGTTACGCGCATATGTCCTTACGCATATATCCATATATGTAATGACCTTGTGCAAATAACGGGTCCTTAAAATTCAAACATAATTGGTTAGCGGTATTTATACCGTGCCAGTTTCGTTTTGGCTCAAACTTGAGAGTTTGATCCTGGCTCAGAACGAACGCTGGCGGCATGCTTAACACATGCAAGTCGAACGAACTCCCAACTTCGGTTGGACGGTTAGTGGCGCACGGGTGCGTAACGCGTGGGAATCTGCCCTTTGCTACGGAATAACAGTGAGAAATTACTGCTAATACCGTATGATGTCGAAAGACCAAAGATTTATCGGCAAAGGATGAGCCCGCGTAGGATTAGCTTGTTGGTGAGGTAAAAGCTCACCAAGGCGACGATCCTTAGCTGGTCTGAGAGGATGATCAGCCACACTGGGACTGAGACACGGCCCAGACTCCTACGGGAGGCAGCAGTGGGGAATATTGGACAATGGGCG
>JBKJLZ010000029.1:0-4425 GCA_046596705.1 Sphingorhabdus sp.
GGTCCGCTTGACAATGCCGTAACCCTGCAGGTCCTTTAGCGCGTTGGAGACGTTGGACCGTGCCAGATCGAGCGCCTCGCAAATCGCCTCGGCATCAAGCGGCTTGTCGCTCAAAAATAGCAACGCGTGCACCTGGGCGACGGAGCGGTTCGCCCCCCAATGAGTTCCCATCTCCCCCCAATGGAGAATGAACTCCAACGCTTCGGGATATTTTTCAACGCCCATAACGACTCGTCCTTTTCGTTATTTCTGTATTAACCGAAATTAAAGAATGGGTCAATTCGATTCTGCGAACCAAAGGAGCGAGCCCGAAAATGTTGCAAGAACTACCTGCTCCAGAACGAAGCCTGCGGCATGTATTTATTCGAATAATCGCTGCCATCGGCGCAGCTCTGGCATTCCTATTGGGCGTATATTTTTTGCTTGAACTGACAAGGCCAGATTCTGGCTTGGTTGGCTTTAGCTTCCTGATCATCCTGCCAGCGGCCATATGCGCTTTTGTCGCTTATGTAGCGGATCCCTGGCGGGAACGCTCGCTTTCATCCTATCTGATGGTTCCGTTATGGATATTGGGCGTCGCGATGCCATTCTCCATCATCTTCCTCAGGGAAGGAACGATCTGCGTAGTGATTATAGCACCTCTATGGCTGTTGATCGGGATGGCCGGCACAGCCGCTACTTATTCCATCAGGCACCGAATCAGGAATGGTCGAAAATATTGCACCACGCTTCTGGCTCTGCCGTTGATTGCGTTGCAAATCGAACCAATGATTCCACTGCAGGTGCAGCAATATACCGTGAAACGGGAAACCGTCATTAACGCTACCCCTGAAAAAATATGGCCGCTTTTGGAAGGTATCCCGGATGTTCAACCAGGTGAAGGTCGCTGGAATGTGTCGCAAGACATTATCGGCGTGCCCCGTCCCGTGGGGGCGCAATTGGTCGGAAAAGGACTGGGAGCTGACCGTCACGCGAAATGGACGTTGGGCATCAATTTCCGCGAAACGATCACGGAATGGGATTTCGGCAGGAGAATTGGCTGGAACTTCGTTTTCGATACAACCGAAAATTGGGAGTTTACTGACAGGCATTTGATGCCCGACAGTGCATATTATCGAGTTACAAAGGGCGGATATACATTACAGCCAATGGCCGCCGACAAAATGCGACTGATAATCGATACGACTTATTGGGTACGGACCCCGATTAACGGATATTCTGCATTGTGGGGCGAATTCTTCCTCGGCGATTTGGAAGAAAATTTGCTGACTTTGGTTAAAGAGCGCGCCGAACAGGATTGAAGTGCGGATCGGCAAAACCGTATTGCCGTTCCGGAAACCGATTTGCGTCGGTCAAAAACCGAACAAAGGCAAATGGTTCACCGACATCGCGAGCTCAAAAAATCAAAGACTGGTCATGAGCCTCACTCAAGAGTTGACATACTGCTCGATAAATGTTGCTGTAGTAATACACTAACACGGGAAAGTCGAAAAGTGACGAGAATGAAAGCCTACATATCTGCTATAGCACTCGCAGGATCATCCATGCTGACGGCGAGTTGCACCCACAATATTGCCGAGGTGCCAGATGCTTGCAGCAGCGGCCGCGATGCCATTACCGATCGTCTGGTGAACATACCTTTTAAAGTTGTGGATGGCAGGATTTATGTTGATGCTCGCGTCAATGGCAAAGGTCCGTTCATCTTTGCGGTCGATACCGGTGCTAGCGGAATGGGGCGTGCCGACGCTAGCCTTACAACCGCTCTTTCCCTGCCTATCAAACGTACAGGCGAAGCGACTGATGGCGTCAATAGCGCCGCGGTTGACATGACAAGCTTTGAATCGCTGGAGTTAGGCGGTTTGGTGCGCCGCGATTTGGAAGTCATAACTCGCGACTACAATAGTCGGATGACGCCCGAGATGGCTATAGCCGGCATCATCGGCAGGGATTTTTTCTCAGACGGCACGCTGATTATTGATTATCCTTCGAAGACGCTTTCTTTCAGCCGGTCGGTTTCGGTTCCTGCGGGTGACAAATCGGCCCTGCCGTATGATCGCCCGTTTCGTGTGCCGATTACTATCGGTGGGATGACCGTTGATGGACAGCTCGACACTGGTGCAAATGTCGAACTTGTAATGCCAAAATCGCTTTTCGCCAAAGTCGCTGGCAGCCCGCTTGAAGCGGCCGGGGATGCAATGTTGACGAATACCACTCTCAAAACCGAGTCCTCTGTGGTTCGCGGCCCCTTCACAATCGGCAAAGCCAGCCTATCGAACGTCAACGTCCGTGTATCTGATCGTTTTCCCGAGCTTATGGTTGGTGCCCGCGCACTTCAGAATTTCAGAATTATGATTGACCAGCGGTCGAAGCAGGTGGCGGTTTGTCCGACGAGATAGTGAACGTGGCGTTCGACTGGCGTTAGCTTCAGCCGAGCCGTTCATGCTCTGCTGGTTATGTAAAGTCGCGGCAAGGCGGATTGACGAGTGTAAATGAACTTCCGGCGTTTCCAAACCGGCCCAATCTGTGCGACAACAAATTGTGACCAAACCTGACGCCCGCCGCGCTGAAGTTATCGAGCGCATCACCGACCATGTGCTGGCCCATGGGCTGTCGGCTTCGAGCCTTCGTCCGCTTGCCAAGGCCGCTGGTACCAGCGACCGGATGCTGCTTTATTACTTCAAGGACAAGGCGGAGATTATCACCGCCGTATTGCAGCTGGTCTCGGGTCGGCTGCTGGTGATGCTCGGAGAGCGGGCCGCGCCTGACCCGCTGCCAATCGATGAACTTCGTCGCCAATTTGCCGAGATTTTGTTTGTCGATGAGTTATGGCCTTATATGCGGATATGGCTTGAGGTTGCCTCTCATTCGGCAAGGGGTGACCCTTTTTTCCGGTCGGTGGGCGAGCAAATCGGGCGCGGTTTTCTGCTATGGGGGAAGGCGCAATTATTGTCCGAAACCGAAGAGCAGCGTGAAATCGATGCCGCCAAACTGCTGGTCAGCATAGAGGGTATGCTATTTCTGAAGGCTATCGGCTTGGATGACGTGAATGCTAGAGCGCTCTAATAGCTCCCTATTCATTAATATGGCGAGCATCACTCCGATCCCTGCACCCCATAATATAGCGGCGGCTGAATTGCTCACTTGGGCCAAGTCGGTCCCGTAAAGCTGCGGAAACCATGCTACCGCTATACCATCGAGTAACAGAGCGATCGCCGTGGCAAAAGAGTAACCAATGCCGATCCGGTTAGCAGGCAATCTGGCCAGTTTTTGCGTCATCCATATAAACGGCAACGTGGCGGGAACAGTGATCGCGTAAAGTATCAGCCGCCTGCCACCTTCAAATACGCCGATTGGGCCGATGGTGCGCAAAAGCATGGCCGCAAGAAACCAGAGCACGGCACCGATAGTGGTGAGCATCAGCATTTGCGAGGTGGACAAGCCTAGGCGGCTCTGGGTAAACGACAGCGGCATCAGGCGATCTCCGATCGGTTGCTTCACTATCTATACAAAAATGTAGCGACTGCTACAAGCGAAAAGTCGAATGCACGTTGCGCGGAACATTAAGAAACTTCGATCTTGTCTCAATCCGCCAGTTCGATCCAGGTCGGCGCATGGTCACTCGCCTTTTCCCGGCCTCGATGTTCTTTGTCCACTCCACAGGAGACAAGCCGGTCGGCGACTGCGGGACTGAGCAGCAGATGGTCGATACGAAAGCCATGGTCGCGTTGCCAAGCCCCGGCTTGAAAGTCCCAGAACGTCCAGACTCCGCCGAGCGGGTAGTGGCTCGCCAGCGCGTCGGTCCAGCCGTCGGCTAGCAGAGCGCGATACGCGGCAATGCTCTCCGGCTGGCGTAGCGCGTCATCGAGCAACGCGGCGGGTGCCCAAATGTCCTGCGGCGTAGGGACGACATTATAGTCGCCCGCCAGCACCGCGGGGATTTCAGCTTGTAGCAGCTCGGCAGCACGGGCCCGCAACCGCTTCATCCACGCCAATTTGTAATCGAACTTCGGTCCAGGTTGCGGGTTGCCGTTGGGCAGATAGATGCTGGCGACAACTATGCCATTCACCGCCGCTTCGATGTAGCGCGCATGTTCGTCAAGCGGGTCGCCGGGAAGACCGCGCTGTACCTCGACCGGATCGCAACCGCGCGCAAGAATGGCAACGCCGTTCCAACTCTTCTGCCCGTGCCAAATCGCACCGTAGCCTATGCGTTCGAACTCGGCTGCGGGGAAACCATCATCCTGCGACTTCACCTCTTGCAAACAGGCGACATCGGGTTGGGTTCCCTCGAGCCATTCGAGTAGGCGGGGCAGGCGGGCTTTGACGCCGTTTATGTTGTAGGTGGCGATACGCATCGTACCGCTCTAGCTGTCGGGGCTTATCGGTTCAAACCGAAAAACTGGATCCGCATCCACAGCCCGAAAT
>JBKJLZ010000082.1:0-5200 GCA_046596705.1 Sphingorhabdus sp.
CCCGCGATCAGTCCGATATTACGGACGTCGATAACATGGGATTTTCCG
Organism: Sphingorhabdus sp.; assembly: GCA_046596705.1. Lineage (GTDB taxonomy): Bacteria > Pseudomonadota > Alphaproteobacteria > Sphingomonadales > Sphingomonadaceae > Sphingorhabdus_B. Next base: position 49 of record JBKJLZ010000082.1, read on the forward strand.
CGTAAGCTGTGAGCGGCGTCTGCCCAATAATTGCCCAACTCGTGCGCCTTTTCGAATAGGCCTTCTTGCGCGTACAGGTCCATTGTTGCCAGGCCTGCGGCACATGCTAGCGGGTGGCCGCTGTAGGTGTAACCGTGGAACAGCTCGATGCCCTCAGCGCTGCCTTCGACCACATCGTCATGGATTGCCCGGCTGACCGCGACCGCGCCCATCGGAACCGCCGCATTGGTTAGCCCTTTGGCCATGCAAATAATGTCAGGCGTCACGCCCCATGTTTGCGATGCGGTTGCGCCGCCGACTCGGCCAAAGGCGCTGATAACTTCGTCGAAAATCAGAATGATGCCGTGTTTCGTGCAAATATCGCGGAGGCGTTGCAAATACCCGATTGGCGGCACTAAAACGCCGGTTGAACCTGCAACTGGCTCGACAATAACCGCTGCGATGGTCTCCGCGCCGTGAAGCGTGACCAATCGTTCCAGGTCGTCTGCCAATTCCGCGCCATGTGTAGGAAACCCGTTAGACCACGCATTGCGGGCATGATCGTGCGTGTGCGGCAAATGGTCGACACCAGGCAGACCTTGCCACCAGCGGCGGTTGTTGACGATCCCGCCCACAGAGATCCCGCCAAAGCCGGTGCCATGATAGCCCCGCTCGCGACCGATCAGCCGGGCGCGCGTGGCTTGGCCTCGGCTGCGTTGAGTCGCGAGCGCGATTTTCAGCGCGGTGTCCACCGACTCGCTGCCCGAATTGGTGAAGAATATCCGGTCGATACCCTCAGGCATCATCGGGGCTAGCCTGCTGGCGAGTTCGAACGCAAGCGGGTGACCCAGTTGAAAAGTGGGACCGAAATCGAGCGTCGCGGCAGTCTTGGCAATGGCGTCGACAATTGGCTGGCGACAATGTCCAGCGTTGCTGCACCAAAGGCCTGCCGTGCCATCGAGAATTTGGCGGCCATCGGCGGACGTGTAATGCATATCCTTGGCGGCGACGAGAAGGCGGGGGTGCGCCTTGAACGCCTTGTTGGCGGTGAAGGGCATCCAGAACGCAGCGAGCGGGTCGTTTTCGAGCATTTGAGCGTTATGAACCAACTCGTCGTCCGGACGCAAGACTGTGATGGATTTGCCACAATTTCAAAAAACGGCAATGGCGCTTTTATAAAATTGCTTGATTGCGGCACGCTTTGATGTTTTGTGTGCACCTGCACAATAAAGTGTAGGTTTAATTTCTACAAATAGCGTTAAAATATTATAAAATAACAATAATTTTGACAATATTAATGCAGGTATAGATTTTCGCGGATAGGGAGCGGCATCGGTGGGCACGGAGGCATAGCGCTTTTCGGCCAACCAATTGAACCAAGAAGGACTATAAAATGCGTAAATCAATTTTCAAACTGGCTGCGGTCGGCGTGGCAATGAGCGCGATGGCGATCGCTGCGCCAGCGTTCGCACAGGAAAGCAGCACGCCGGAAAAAGCTGAAGTAGAAACCGAAAAAGTCGAAGGACCGATCACTATTAGCGGCGGCGTCACCGTGGTCTCGGATTACCGGTTTCGCGGCGTTTCACTCTCCGACAAGGATTTTGCGTTGCAGCCAACGCTAACCATCAAACATGAATCGGGTTTGTACGCAGGTGTGTGGGCATCGAACATTGCGGATAACACCGGCGATGACCTCGAAGTCGATCTATATGCGGGTTTTGCCGGGGGTGACGCGGTAACATACGATATTGGCGCAACCTATTACGTGTATCCCGGTATTTCAGGCCTTAATTATGTCGAAGTGACAGGTAAGCTGGGTACGACGGTCGGACCTGCCACGGTCGGCGCGCAGATAAGCTATGTACCGAGCCAGGATAACACCGGTAACAAAGACAATATCTACATTGGAACTTCTGCCACTTTCGCAATTCCGAATTCACCGATTTCCATCGTCGGGACAGCGGGTTTTGAAGACGGCGCATTCGGTGACGAAAAGCTGGATTGGTCGCTCGGGCTGACTGCTGCGGTTGCTGGATTTACCGTCGGTGCTGCTTATGTCGATACTAACCGAAATACGACTTTTGTGGCCAAGGACAGTTCGGCAGGTGTAGTTTTCTCGGTAAGCTATTTCTTCTGATCGAATTGAATCAACAGGATGTGCGCGGGCTGGCTTGACCTTTTTATAGCCGTCTGCGCACATGTCGTTTTATGACTGTAAACCTCGTCAACTGGATAGCCGAACACAAGATCGATGAGGTCGAGTGTATTGTTCCCGATATTAACGGCGTACAACGCGGCAAGGTGCTGCCGGCCAAGAAATTCCTGTCATCGGTGCGCGACAAGTCGCTGCGGATACCTGGCAGCGTATTTATCTGTACTATCGACGGCCATTATCCCGAAGATATCGACGATGTGCTGTGGGACAAAGACCCCGACAAAATTCTGATTGCCGATGCCGATACGATTTGCGTCGCGCCAGGTTTCAAATCGCCGACAGCGTTTGTCATCGCCGACGCATTAAACAATGACGGCACCGAGGTTTCAATTGCCCCGCGTTCAATCTTGAAGAAGGTGTTGGCGCTTTACGCTGCCAAAGGCTGGCAACCGATTATTGCGCCAGAAGTCGAATTCTATCTCGTCAGCCAAAATGTCGACCCCGATTTTCCATTACAACCGCCAACCGGTCAGTCGGGCCGGGCCGAAACTGCGAGCCAGCCTTATGGGCTGGAGGCGATGAACGAATATGAAGATATTATAGACCATATCTACGACGATTGTGAGTTGATGGGTCTGGATATCGACACGATGATCCATGAAATGGGCGCTGCGCAACTGGAGGTGAATTTCATCCACGGCGACCCGCTGAAACTTGCTGATCAGGTATTTCTGTTCAAGCGCGTGGTGCGCAATGTGGCAAAACAGCACGGCGTTTACGCGACCTTCATGGCAAATCCGATGGCGGGGCAGCCGGGCAGCGCGATGCATATTCACCAGTCCGTGGTTGATATCGAAACGGGTCGAAACTTGTTTTCAACTGCCAATGGCCGCGACAGCTCGATGTTTCGAAGCTACATTGCCGGGCTCGTCAAGTTTATGCCGCAAGTTTCGCCGCTTTGGGCACCGAACGTGAACAGTTTCCGGCGAATGCGCCCTGACAGTGCGGCACCAATCAACGTTCAATGGGGCGAAGATAACCGTTCCTGCGGCTTTCGAGTGCCGATATCGGACAATGCCAATCGCCGAGTGGAAAACCGCCTGCCGGGTGCCGATTCAAACCCTTATCTGGCGATGGCTGCATCGTTGGTATGCGGCTATATTGGCATGGTTGACCGGATGGTTCCCGCCAAGGCAATTACAGGTAGTGCTTATAATCGTGCTCGCACCTTGCCGCGGACATTGGAGGCGGCACTCGACCGGTTTTCGAGCTGCAAGCCGGTGCGTAACCTTTTGGGCGAGGAATTCTTCGACATTTTTTATGCGGTGAAGGATTATGAGCTGTTCAACTATCAATCGGTGGTGAGCAGCTGGGAGCGCGAGCATCTGTTATTGAGAGTGTAAGGATGGCTTCGCTCGATAACAGCTATTATGCTGCGTCAGCGCAGCCGTTTCCCGCGCAGCCTGTATTACAGGGCGAGCACCAGGCTGATGTGTGCGTGATCGGTGGCGGCTTTACCGGTCTATCGACGGCCTTATGCTGTGCCGAGGCAGGGTTCGATACTATCCTGATCGAAGCTGACGTCATAGGCGGTGGCGCATCGGGGCGCAACGGCGGGCAGTTGATCCCCGGCCTCAATGTCGAAGCTGAGCATCTGGCTAAAATGCTGGGTGAGGAAGATGGGCTCCGGCTTTACAAGTTAGCAGCAAGCGCAAGGGATAGTGTTCATAACCGGATTGCAAAGCATGATATCGACTGCGATCTGCGTGACGGGCATTTCCACATTGCAGCAAAAAAAGCCGACTTTGAAGCGATGGATCGCGAATATTCATATGCAACGGCCAAGTTGGGCGCGGCCGGACTTGAACTTATACCTGCGGCCAGCGTTGAAGATTATGTTGCCGTTGATGGCTATCACGGTGGAATCTTCAATCACCAGGGCGGGCATTTTCATCCGCTAAAATATGCGAGGGGACTGGCACAGGCGGCAACCGACGCGGGCGCGCGAATATTCGAGCACAGTCGCGTGATTTCGGTTAGCGACGACAAAGCGCCGACGGTCAAAACTAACGAAGGGGCCGTAAAGGCGAAACATATTGTACTCGCCTGCGACAGTTTCATGGAAGGTTTGTCACGCGAAATCGGCAGTCACACCATGCCGGTGCTAAACTATATCATCGCGACTGAGCCACTAAGCGAAGAACGGGCCAGATCATTGATCCCCAGCGGGGCAGCGATTTCGGATAGCCGGTTTGTCATCAATTATTTCAGGTTATCCGCAGACCAGCGGCTGTTGTTTGCCGGCGGTGAAAAATATACGCCCCATCCGCCTTCCGATATATCCACTTTCGTCCGCCCATATATGCTGAAGTTATTCCCACAACTACATGATAAAAAAGTAGAATATGCATGGGGTGGAGCGGTTGGAGTTACCATGAACCGGCTTCCGCATTTCGGGCGGCGCGGCAATGTCTTTTTTGCCCATGGCTATTCGGGGCAGGGGACGTTGCTTACCACATTGGCGGGTGAATTAATCGCCGAGGCGATAGCAGGTACTGCCGGGCAATTCGATTTGTTTGGCAGCATCAAGCATCAGCAGTTCCCTGGCGGACAATTGCTCCGTTCGCCGTTATATGTGGCTGCTATGCTTTATTACGCGATGCGTGACCGGTTATGAACGCCCCTTGCTCAAACATGGCAACTGTGTAGCAGGGCTTTTGGAGGCACGGTTATGATCAGACGGGCAAAATCATCGGCGGCAATCGCACCAAAGTCGGAGGCGGAAGCATTCTTCGCCGCTAATCCCGATATTGATTCGATCGAGATGATCTACACCGATTTTGGCGGTGTCCCGCGGGGTAAGCGACTGCGGTCGCATGAAGTACTGTCGGTGTACGAGAACGGCCGCTACTTCCCCGGCTCAATCACCATTGTGGATATTACAGGGCAGGATACCGTGGAAACCGGCCTAGTTTGGGAAGATGGTGACGCTGACCGTTCGATGAGGCCAATACCTGG
>JBKJLZ010000008.1:0-2527 GCA_046596705.1 Sphingorhabdus sp.
AGCTCAAGAGTCGCGGGTGGCAACGGATGGCCGGTAGCCTTATAGGCCGCGCCACCCACCGGAGCCTCCTCAAAGGCGAGGCCGTCGATTGCAAGCGCGTCCAGAACGCGGCGCGCCTGAGCGATGACCTCAGGACCAATTCCATCTCCGGGCAGCAGGGCGATTAGCAACACAGCATCCTTAAAAAATACCGTAGTGCTGAGCTTGTCGAAGCACGCCTCTCCGCGAGGGGCCATGCCGATAAACGCCCTTCGACAGGCTCAGGGCTACGGTGTTAGATTTCGGAACCATTTGCCCCGCGCCGCATGCTTATGCAACCGCCCTTTTCAGCCTGCCTACCAGCCGCTCGCGCGCAGCCATTACATCGGCCCGCCGTTCACCCAACACATGCGCCACCAGCCGCTCACGGTTCTGCGCCATCATGGCGACAGGAGCGCCGCTGGCTTCGACCTCCTCTGCATAGCCAAGCTCGGCCAACAGCAGTGTCTCATATTGCGCCACCGCTCCGGCCCATACCCGAGCAGCGGGGGCCAGCTCAATCGCCGACAGCACGCCGTCGAGTGCGCTGTGCAATCGCGGATATGGATACGCTTCAGGCAAAGTCGCAGCGGTCAGCGCGGTTACCCAATCGATCGCGGCAATTGCCAGCGGCTCGGATAGCAAGTGCGCCCGGCTGTGCAGCGGCTCGGCGACCAGCGACGCCAATTGCCCCGAAACCCGAACCCGCCACTCACCCTTGATGACGTTGCCGGGGATCAGCACCGGCCGCAAGTGCCGCCCGCGCGCACCCTGCACATAGCCCGCGAGCATCCCTTGCTCAGCTGCAAACGCGCGCACAATAGCGCCGGTTTCGCCGTGGTTACGGACAGCGCAGACGATAGCAGAGGTGCTAATCTGCACTAAGCCGCTCGATCACCGCCCGTGCCGCCGCAGGATTGCGCACCTTCGCCCCACTGATGAAGAAGAGATAGACATCGCGTCCGTCCGCGGCCCAGCTTCTGGCTTTCGCCGCCCATATATCGAGATCGGCATCGCTGTAGCCTTGCTCGATATCCTCCTTCGCCTTCATCACCCGAACATAAACGAAGTCGGCAGTATCGGCTTCGATCAGCGGATATTCGGGGTGGTCGGCATGGACGATGGCCATGCCTTTGCTCCGCGCCATTTCGATAAAGGCGGGATCATCGAAACTGGCGTTACGGACATCGAGCGCATGGCGCAGCTTTCGTCCTTCTAGCTTTTTGGGCAGCAAATCGAGAAACGCGCCAAAATCATCCGCGTCGAATTTTTTCGTCGGAGCAAACTGCCAAACAATCGGGCCAAGGTTCTCGCCCAATTCATCCAGACCCTGAGTTAGGACTTTCTCGACCGAACCCCCGGCCTCGGCCAGTTTCGACCGATTGGTAGCATAGCGCGACGCCTTTACTGCATATTGAAAACCTTCAGGCGCCGCTGCTGCCCAACCAGTAAAGCTCTTTGGTGATTGCGAGCGGTAATATGTCGCGTTTATTTCGATCGCGGTCATTTGTGCGGTAGCGTAGCTCAGTTCATCTTTTTGTCGCAATCCTTCGGGGTAAAACACCCCGCGCCATGGCTCGAAGTTCCAGCCGCCGATCCCGACACGAATTTTGCCCTGAGTCACTAGCAAAGCATAAAGCTAGGTGCCCACAACGAACAGCGTGACGCCATCATATTTGGACGCGGCGGGATCGAATAAGGGTTCAGGTTTGAAATGCCGCTCGGCGAGCGTCAGATCTTTAAGCCCGACAAGGTGGAACGCGCCCAGCTTCTTTTCCTTCGGCGGCAATCCGTTGCGTTCAAGCGCAACCGCGTCGATGAAAAGTGCGTCATGCTTCGAATAAAGGATATGCGGCGCGAGTGTCATCTGCACGTTGTTGTAGGTAGCGGTGACGCATTTTTTAAGCGCAATGGCTTCGAGGAGCAGTTGGTTCGGGGTCATCCCCCTATGATAGAGCGCGGCGGCGAAGGTTCAACCGCTTTGGTCAAAAGTTTCGATGTTGTCAGCACTTCGCTTTGTGGTAATATAGTGCCTTCATTGAGGGAAATATGACCGAGATTGCCACCCGTTGATCCGGCAGCCCGCGATTTAATCGCGGACCTGCCGATACGCACAGAGACGTGAACCAGCGTCTTCTGGCCTTTGATCAATTTTATTGGCAGGTCACAATGAACATCTCAAAATACGAACAGCGCGTTCTTCACGCGCTGGCTCAGGGCTACGGTAATTTTATTAGGCTTTGACCGGTACCGCTTCCGCATGATCGGCGATCAGGTCGACCATGCGCCTGACCTGCGACGGCGGCAAATCGTGCGCCATTGCCTCGATAATCTCCAGGCGGGCGCCGGGGATATGGCGGGCGATGTCCTCACTACCCTGTTTCGGCACCAGCGGGTCGGCGCCGCCGTGGACGACCAGAGTCGGCACCTTGATTGTCTTCAGCCGTTCGACACGGCTGCCGTCGGCGATGATTGCGAGCAATTGCCGCTTCATGCCTGCGGGGTAATA
>JBKJLZ010000068.1:0-12053 GCA_046596705.1 Sphingorhabdus sp.
GGTGGCGCGCTGGACGGAGTGCAGATAATCAGTCCGAAAACACTCGAGTTGATGACCGCCAACCACATCCCGGGCGGTCAGGATCTGACTCAAATGTCGAAATCGCTGTTCAGCGAGGCGGAGATGGCAGGAATAGGGTTTGGTCTGGGCTTTGCTACAACCATCGATAGCGCGGCAACGCTGACGCCCTGTTCGGCCGGCGATTTCTACTGGGGCGGCATGTATTCAACCGCGTTTTTCGTCGACCCAGTCGAGGATATCATCATGATCTTCATGACCCAATTGATGCCATCGAGCACTTATCCGGTGCGGCGGGAAATCAAAACGATGATTTATTCGGCGTTGGCAGCTTAAACTGCCTCGGCAGGCGTGACAGACGCTGATGGTTCTGGCTTAGCGCGGGCAGCAATCAGGCTTCCGGTTACAATCAGCGCGGTGCCTAGAAGTACCGGAAGCGTAACCGGCTCGAAAAAAAACAGCCACCCGAAAAACGCAGCCCAGACAAACGCTGTATATTCGACCGGAATCAATATCTGCGCTTCTGCCCTGGCATAGGCCCAGCTGAGCAACAGCAGCGAGGTTATCGCCAATGCTGCCGCTCCCGCCAGCATAGGAGCTTTATCGACCGGCATTGGCTGCATGAACCAAGGCGCCACCAGGCTTAGCGTGGCCGCGACAAACAGGTTCTGGAAAAATGCAATTTCGATAGGTTTGGCGAGCTGCGCCTGCTGTCGCGCAAGGATAAGGTTGTAGGCAAAAACCACTGCGGAAAACAGCACCGCGCCCGCACCCAACAAATCCTCCGTTGTGTATCCGCCACTGACGCGCCCGGCGATTATTATTGCAACGCCGACCAAGCCCATGAGCGACGCCCAGATTGCCTGGCGGCCAATAACCTCGCCTAGCAGCACTGCGGCGAGATAAAGCGCAATCACCGGAGCAATGAAGCTCAGGCCGATAGCCTCCGCCAACGGCAATATGGTGAGCGACCAGAAGAAGCTGACCGCCATCACCGACACGATCATACTTCGCCACAAATGCAATTTAAGTACTGCAATCTGCGGCCAGCGCTGCCGGGTAGCGACGAAAACCAAACCCATGAACAGTGCGCCCAGACTGTTGCGCCAGATAACCGCGTTATAAGCACCCATCACCATCGCCAGATCCTTCATGGCCGCGTCCATTAGCGAAAATGTACCAATGCCAGCACAGGCCACCAAAAACGGGATGAATGGACGCGTATGAAGCTGGGACATTAAAATGCCTTGGCGGAGGAACCGGTACAACTCAACCCGATTGATAACAGTATGAGTGCTGCTAACATGCGTAAAAGGAGAAATTTGATGACCGCGAACAACGTGTTTCTGGCTCTGATCCTGCCTTTATCTTTGTCTGCCTGCACGGCCCATAGCGATGCTGAGCTTTCGACACCAACACCACGTCCGATCGAAGCAACGGCGTTGCCTGCAGTTTCCTCAACCGAAGTGCGCGATCTTGCGGCGCTTGAAAAGCTACGCGGCAATGCCGGGCTGACGCTGCAGTGGATTGACTGGAACACGCGCGGAATATTGGAGGTAAGCCAGCGCGGGAAGGTCGTGCATTTGAGCGGCAGGCAAACGGCCGCCAATGGCAAAGGCAAGCTCAAAATCGAGGGCGATGTGCTGAGCATCGATGCCGACAGCTTTATCTTTCGCGGCCGTATTGAAATGATGGACACCCCCGATCTAGGGCGTTCTTGTATAAAAAACGGCGACAGCGAATTCGCGATAACGCAGGGTCGGCAATATTGGCGGATGCGCGAATTCGAATGGTGTGACGTTTTAACCGACTATATCGATATTTATTTCTGACCGACAGCAAAGTTGTTGAAATAATCGAAAATTGCTTTCTCGCTGCGACTGGCGGAATTGCGCCAGCCTATCGCGCTCTTCCTATCGTTGAGCATCCGACCGTTGGGAGCAAGCACAATAACCAACGGTGTAGACTTCATTTTTTTAAAGCCAAAACGGTGTGCAATGTCGAGATTTCGCCCGTTCTGAGTCTGCGGCATTCCAACATCGATAAAAACGATTTCGTAGCGTTCGTTCAGCATCGTGGCAAAACGCGGTGTCGCAAACCAGCCAGCGAGCGCACGGCTGTCATGGCACCAGTTTGCGCCCAGGATCACGATGACGCGCTTTTCATTTTTAGCTGCTGACGCCAGTGCGTTATCGATCTTGGCGGCTGCGTTATCAGTTTCGACAAAAGGGCGGGCTTCCGGATGCGCCGCTTCTGCCATTAATGGCATAGGCAATGCCGCAAGAATGCTTAGGATAAACACCCTCGCGCTTAATATCTTCAAGCAGCAACCCCGTGAAGATCGTCAGCGCTTAGACTTTCCCCTGCGTCAATGGCCGCTGCTTTTGCCTCCACCAACCTGACGATATGCGCGACCATGTCGGCGTCTTCTACATGGTGGTCGGTGACGCCGGACAGATAGACCATATGCTTGCCATTGCCGCCGCCGGTGATACCGATATCGGTCTCGCGCGCTTCACCGGGGCCATTGACGACGCAGCCGAGTACTGAGAGCGATAGCGGCGTTTTGATGTGGCTCAACGCATCTTCGAGTTTTTGAACGGTGCGGATTACGTCAAAACCCTGCCGCGCGCAGGATGGGCAGGATACAACGCGTACGCCGCGGGTTCTAAGACCAAGCGACTTCAATATTTCATAACCAACGCGCACTTCTTCTTCGGGTTCAGCGGAGAGGGACACACGGATGGTGTCACCGATCCCGGCCCAGAGCAGATTGCCCATACCGATAGACGATTTGACCGTTCCGCCAATGAGGCCGCCTGCCTCGGTAATTCCAAGATGAAGCGGGCAATCGACAGCATCGGCCAGCCCCATATACGCCGCGACCGCCATGAACACATCGGATGATTTAACTGCGACTTTATACTCGTGAAAGTCATGATCCTGCAGCAGCTTGATATGGTCGAGCGCACTTTCGATGAGTGCTTCGGGGCAAGGTTCGCCGTATTTCTCAAGCAGGTCCTTTTCGAGCGACCCAGCGTTTACGCCTATCCGGATTGCGCAACCATTGGCCTTGGCTGCATTTACCACTTCTTTCACACGCTCCGAAGAGCCAATGTTTCCGGGGTTAATCCGGAGGCATGCCGCGCCCGCATCCGCCGCCTCTAGCGCACGTTTATAATGGAAATGGATGTCAGCGACGATCGGCACGTTTGCGGCACGGACAATCTGTTTGAGCGCGGCTGTACTTTCCACGTCGGGGCACGACACACGGATGATATCGACGCCTGCATCCTCGCATCGCCGTATTTGATCGATGGTGGCCGCAGGATCGCTGGTAAGTGTGTTGGTCATGGTCTGCACTGCAATCGGCGCATCGCCGCCTATGGGCACATTGCCGACCATGATCTGGCGGGACTTGCGGCGCGCTATGTCGCGCCAAGGACGTACAGAGGACATAGCCGCGCTATACTAGCGGCCGCCCAGCAACGCAATCAGCGTTAGTAATGCCACCATGCCATTCAACCGCCTGTGCCGCAGCAATGCGGCCGACCTCTGCGAGGACGGCTTGATCGGCATCCCTCGTTTCTTCGTGATTGCCAGCGCTTTCGTAATAAGCTGTGACAATTACCGGCGGGCGAGCGGGCGGCCAGAAGATGGCGACGTCATTCACTTTATCATTGTATGTGCCGGTCTTATCGCCGCTTTTCCAACTTGCGGGCAGTCCGCCGCGGATGCGTTTGGAACCGGTTTTGGTATCAACCATCCACTCGATCAGCCGTTCACGCGATTGCCGCGATAGCAAATCGTCAACCAGCAATTTCGCCATCGTCTGCGCAAAAGCTTGTGGGCTGGTCGTATCGCGAGTTTCGCCCGTTGGCACTTCATTCATCGCCATTTCGTAACGATCAAGCCGGGTCATATTATCGCCCCACCCCCGGAAGATTGCGGTGAGTTTGGCAGGGCCACCCATGTGTCGCATGAGTATATTCGCCGCAGCATTATCGCTGGTTTTCTGCATCGCTTCGGCCAGTGCAACGATCGTCATACCCCCTTTGCCAATGTTTTCGGTGGTCGCCGGGGAGTTCGGCAGGAGATCAGCTTTGGTGTAGGGCAACACCGTGTCTAGGTCGAGCAAGCCCTTGTCGCCGAGTTGTAATGCCGCAGCTGCCAACACCAGTTTGAACGTCGAACACATGCCGAAGCGTTCTTCATAACGGTGGCCAGTGGCGTTACCCGATGCCGTATCGAGGATGAAAGTCCCCAACCGCCCGCCAGACTTTTTCTCAAGTGCAGCCAGCGCAGCATTGGTAGTTACCGTGGAAGCAGGTTTCGGTTTTTTATCTGCGCATCCGGCGACAGCCAAAGCTGCACCACCGGCCAAAACGTCGCGTCTGCCAAACTCCATCTCGACTCCAGTCTTGTCACCCCTGACTTGATAGGGGATCCATAGTCCGGTGTATCCTCTCAGCAAAACGGTTGCTAGAGAGCTTATAGGGCAGACCATGGATGCCCGCTTTCGCGGGAACGACAATATGAGGGGTTAGTTATGCTGCAAAATTTCCGTCGCATCTGGTTGCTATTGATACTATCGCTCGCCGCACCCGTCGTCGCCCATCCGGGCCACCATGATGAAAAGGACAAGCCGATGCCCGAGAAGACCTGGACGCTGGTGCTTCACGGCGGTTCTGGCGGGATGGCGCGTGACACTTTGACCCCTGAGAAAGACACTGCGGCGCGTGCTGGCTTGACCAAAGCATTGGAAGCAGGTTCTTCGGTTCTGGCCAAAGGCGGCAGCGCGATGGATGCTGTTTCCGCCGCGATTATGGTACTGGAGGATGACCCGCATTTTAACGCCGGCAAAGGCGCAGTATTCACTTACAAGGGCGTCAATGAACTCGACGCGTCGATCATGGACGGTAAGACTTTGGGCGCGGGCGCGGTAACCGCTGCGCGCTACACCAAAAACCCGATATTGCTTGCCCGGGCAGTGATGGAAAAAAGCCCACATGTATTTCTGTCCAGAGAAGGTGCCGACGAATTCAGCCGCGAACAGGGTTTGGAACAGGTAGACACCGATTATTTCGCAACGCCAGAACGCTGGCGCCAATTGGAAGAGCTTAAATCGAAAAAGCTCGGCTGGTACGATGTCGATCTGAAGTACGGCACGGTCGGCGCGGTTGCAGTCGATAGCGAAGGCAACGTCGCCGCAGGCACGAGCACCGGCGGCCTGACCGGAAAACGCTGGGGCCGGATAGGCGACTCTCCGGTGATAGGGGCTGGTAATTACGCCGACAATCGGGCGTGCGCAGTTTCAGCGACGGGGGCTGGCGAATACTTCATTCGGATCGGCGTAGCTCACGAAATCTGCGCGCGGATGCGGATGCTGGGCGAAGATGCCAAAACCGCTGCTGACCATGTGATCAAGGAAGTCGGACTTTTGGGCGGTACCGGTGGCGTGATCGTCACGGCCCAGGATGGCACCGCAACATGGAGCTTCAATACTCCAGGGATGTATCGCGGCAAGGCGACCAGCAAAGGTGATAAAATGGTTGCTGTTTACGGGGACGAGGACTGAAGCCAACGGGGCGCGGCTTTCTGCTGAGGCGATTTTGCAGCTCCGCATTTCTTTTGCTACGAAATCAACCTATGCGATCGATCATGAAACACCTGCTCTTCGCTGTCCTCATTGTCTTTGCCCCGGTCGCGCCCGTTCATGCCTGGGGTGAATATGGACACAAGACGATAGCGGAAATCTCACGTGCTAATATGTCGACTACTACTAAGGTGCGGATGCTGGCGTTGTTTCGAGGCGCACCTTTGTTGGGCACGCCCAAATGTCCATTAACGAACATTCTTGACGCCAGCGTCTGGCCCGATTGTGTGCGGCGGGATCAACTGCGGTGGAGCTACACCAACACGTGGCATTATCAAAATGTCGATGTCTGCAGACCGTTCAACCTGACAAGTGCTTGCGCTGGCGGCAATTGCGTCTCTGCCCAAATTGATCGAAACTTTGCACTGCTGAAAGACAAATCATTGCCAGCCCATGTCCGGCTGGAGGCTCTTGCATTTCTGGTCCATTTTGTCGGCGATCTGCATCAACCGTTGCATGCCGGTGATCGCAGCGACCGGGGCGGCAACGATGTAAAAGCCAGTTACGGGATTATCCCGGGTTCGAACCTTCATTCGGTATGGGATGGCGCGCTCGCCGAACGATCAATTTCCGCGTCGCCCAGCCTGATCCGTCAATATAATGTCAACGACAAAAACCTTTTAGGGACCGGGAATTCGGCGTCCTGGAGCGAAGAAGCCTGGCAGCTTTCACGCGAAAACGCTTATCCACGCGCACTTGACGGCGATGCCTGCGGAACGCCTCCGACGCAGCCCGTCACCATTGACGAGGCCGATGTTGGCGCATCACGCGACGCATTGCGATTACAAGTGCAGCGCGCAGGTTTACGTCTTGCAAATCTTTTGGACTCAGCGTTGAGTTAAATTTTTGCTAACCCGCGTTCTTTTTAAACACAAGCGAGATCGGCTGCGGCTCTATGGTGATATTTAGCGATCAAGTTCAAGATCACACTAAAGTCTTTTCCATTTACTTTAAGTATGTTGACTCTCCTGTAGTGTCGGTGCAGTCTCTTTTCACCTGTCCTCCTCAAATTGAAGGGTCGCCAACTTGTGCGACAGGGCGAAGCGGCTTGCCCGATTGGTGGCACCGCACCCACAGGAGAGAAAGTTATGAGAAAATTGTTGATTGCGGCACTTCTTGCCACACCGCTTGCCCTGGCGTTGGCATCGCCCGCCGCAGCGCAAAATAGTCCATTCGACTATGGCGACCTTACTGACGTAACTGGCATCGATATTCTCGACGGTGGTGGTATGGAATATTCCAATTACCTGGCCAGAGAATGGCGCAAGAATCAGGAATTCGCAAAGTCTCAAGGTTGGATTTCAGATTATAAAGTCTATTCGAATATGTATCCGCGCGAAGGCGAAGCCGACCTGTATCTCATGGTCACTTATGCCAAGATGCCCGACGCTGCAGAGGCAATGCGCCGCGATGACGCATACCGCGCCTACATGAAGAAAAGCGACACGCAAATGGCGACCGAATCCGGCAATCGCGGCAAATTCCGCAAGGTAATGTCACAAATGCTTCTCGGCGAAATGAAGTTTAAAAAATAAGATCTGTCGGGCGGGCATGATATGTCCGCCCGACATCATCCTTCGTCACCTTTTGGCGGACGCCCGCGTCTTGGCTTTTCGCCAACCAAAACCTTTATACCCCGTTTTGCTAATGCCTCGCGCAGCAAGCATTCGATCTGAGCATTGGCGCTCCGCAAATCGGCAGCCGCCACGCGCTCGACGCTCGCGAATAACGCAGGGTCGAGTCGCAAGGGGAACGCCTTTTTTTTAAGTGGAGCCAACGAGCCCTCCTTAACCGTAAAGCGTGCCGGCGTTGACAACTGGTTGCGTGTCGCGCTCGCCACAGAGCACGACCATCAGGTTCGACACCATCGCCGCCTTGCGCTCATCATCGAGCTCGACCACGCCCTTTTCAGCAAGCAGGGCAAGCGCCATGTCAACCATGCCAACAGCACCCTCCACTAAAGTCTGACGGGCAGCAACCACAGCTTGAGCCTGCTGCCGCCGAAGCATGGCTCCGGCTATTTCGGGCGCATAGGCAAGGTGGGTGAATCCGCATTCATCGACGCTGATGCCAGCAACTTTTAATCGCTCGGTCAAAGCAATCCGCAGTTCGGCCCCGACCTCGTCGTGATTGCCACGCAAGGTCACTTCCTTATGCTCGATGTCGTCATAAGGATAACGCGAGCCGATTTCGCGGACCGCAGCCTCAATTTGCGCCATGACAAACGCTTTGTAATCATCGACATCGAATAGCGCCTGTGCGGTGTCGGTGACGCGCCAAACCACTTGTGCGGCAATCTCGATCGGGTTGCCGCGTAGGTCGTTTACTTTGATCCGGTCCGAAATCAGGTTGTTCGACCGAAGCGACAATTTGGATTTACCAATCCACGGCCAAATCCAGCGTAATCCTTCGTTACGATCCGTGCCTTTGTACGACCCGAACAAGGTCAACGACACACCCTGATTGGGTTGGATCATGTAAAAACCGGCAGACAGCAGCGTAAACGCGAAAAGCGAACCGATCATGCCGATAAAGTCGGCGGGTACAACATTGCCATCGCGCGCAATAACACCTGTCAATGCCCACATCCCGTACGCCAGCGCAGCAAGCATTAGCAAAAGCGCGATGTATCCACTGAATCCGCTGCCCGGACGTTCATTGCTTGCGTTCAATGCGCCTTGTGAGATCAACTCATTCATAAAAACCTCCCATTAAATATGATATCATCATAATATCAAAAAAGAAAAGGAGCAAGGAACTTTGTAAGGAGCGGATCGTTTATTACAGCGGCACGAAAAAAGGTCGCACCAGCGTCTGCCAATTTTGTTTACGGAGAAGTCAGATGGATATTGAAAGCAACGCTTATGCGCCCGTTGGCGGCGGCATTCTTAACCGGCGCGGTTTTGGGCAAGTTTATCGCAACGACACGACAAACAATTGCCCTGCATGCGGCCATACCCAATGGCATATCGGTCGTTCGACTGCTGAATGCGCATTCTGTGAAACCGCGCTTCCGTTAGCTGCTAGCGGTTCGCAACCGACAGAGCCCCTGTTCTTCTATCGCGGCACGAAAACGGCAATGGCGGCATAATATCATAGGTCGCTGAAGCTTTTGAGTGCAGCGCGAGCAATCGGCTCGCCCCATTCTTGCACGAAATGGCCGCCACCTTCGATTTCCATAGGCGGCGGGCAACCATTGATCATCGCGTTCAGCTTCATCATTGCCGGCGGACCAAGCACGGGGTCAGCCATGCCGATCGCCATAAAGCTTTTGCCCTGCCATTCGTTTGACCAGAAATTGGCCGCAGCACGGCTAACCTTCACACCTTCCATATCAGGCGATACGGGCACTAAAGCCGGAAAAACCTGCGCTCCTGCCTTATATTCAGGCGACGGATAGGGCGCATCATATGCGGCGATCTCTGCCGGAGTTAGGTGCGGAGTGCCGCGTGCGATCAGCGTCCCGATCGGCAGATCAGGCGTCGATAACGCGTAGTTCTTCCACGCTATAAAACCTTCCCCAGGCGAACTGCCGACGCCCAAACCTGTGTTCATGACAATCAGCCGCTCAAGCCGCGTCTTGAATGCAGGATCGACGGGTAAAGTCAAACCGAGCAAGCCACCCCAATCTTGCACCACCAATGTGATGTTGGGGAGATCGAGCCGCTCGACCAACGCCAACAGGTAGTTTCGGTGGAAATCAAAGCTATAATCGGACTGCTTCACCGGCTTGTCCGAACGGCCGAAACCCAGCAGGTCGGGCGCGACCACTCGTGCACCGCTTTCCAGAAAAACCGGAATCATGCGGCGGTACAAGAACGACCAGCTTGGCTCACCATGCAAACACAGGAAGGTCCGTTCGGCGTTCTTGGGGCCTGCATCGACATACGCAATACGAAGTCCGGTATAGTCGGTCAGATCGTCGACATAACCCACAGGAAAGTCAAAATCGGGCAAGTCGGTGAACCGCTCGTCAGGGGTGCGCAGAGCTTCAATGGTCATCACGTTTCCTAGGGATTAGCTCGTTGTGACACGGTCAATAATGTCCGAAGTGCATCGACAAGTGAGTCCTTGTCAATTCCGTCATCCCCGCGCGCAATTGCGAACCCCGCCGCGTTCATCGCGCCCATCAATAATATGGCCATCGGCTTCACAGGGGCTTCGCCAATGATGCCTGCCGCCATCAAAGCCTGCGTTCCACGCATTACGGTTTTCAAGCCGAGCCGAGCATCGATTTCACGCCATTTATCTGCGCCGAAAACGACGGGCGCCTCAACAAAAACGATTCGGTGAAAATCGCTGCGTTCGGCAAAATCTAATGACTGCCGGACACCGGACAAAAAGGTTTCAAGCACAGTTAGTCCCAGACTGGGATTCGATGCCGCACGGGCATTTGCGTCTAGCTCCATCTCCAAGGTCTCGAACACTGTTTCGAACAAATGCAGCTTCGAATGGAAGTGATTGAACATTGCACCGATGGTAACCCCCGCAGCCGCGGATATCTGCCGTGTAGAGGTGGCCGTATATCCCTGACGAGCAAACAGCTCCTGTGCATTGGACAGTATGTCGGCGCGGGTTTGTGCCGCATCTTTTGCATTACGCTTCGGCATTCAGACATCCTAATGTCTCTTCCAAGCATGCTTGACAACAGCCGCCCAGAAGTTATGTAACAATGATATGTAAAGAATCGGGGGATGGGGGCAAGCCCAATATGGAGCGCCGTCCCGGCTTACAAAGCTTGCCGGTGAATTGCGACCCCATCGGCAGGTCTTGATGCTCTCCTCTTTTTATTAAGAGGAGAGCATATTTTTGCGCTTCATTCGCCTGTCGGAAATCCACGTTTTTTAAGAATGTATTTGACCTCTGGATCGCGACCCCTGAAGGCTCGGTACGCCTCAAGCCGGTCGGTTTCGTTGCCAGTAGAAAGCACGATAGCGCGGAACTTCTCAGCCGTGGCCTTATCCCACACATCGCCCGTTTCTTCAAAAGCTGCCCAAGTGTCGGCATCCATCGTTTCGGACCAGAGATAGCTATAATATCCAGCCGAATAGGAATCGGATGAAAACAGGTGATTGAATTGCGGCAAACGGTGCCGCATCACCATTTCTTTCGGCATTCCGATTTCGGCCAGCGCTTCCTTCTCAAAAGCCTTGCTATCGGTCACCGGTGTGGTGCGATTGTGAAGCTTCATATCGACAATTGCGCTCGACAAATATTCAACCGTGGAAAAGCCCTGATTAAAGGTGTCGCTCGCTTTGATCTTGTCAACCAACGCCTGTGGAATAGGTTCGCCCGTTTTATAATGCTTGGCATAGTTGTTCAGTACATATGGCGTGAGCAACCAATTTTCGTTGACCTGTGACGGATACTCAACAAAATCACGCGGTGTGCCGCCAAGCCCCGGATAGGTGATATCGTAATTCAGAAAGTGAAGCGCATGGCCGAACTCGTGGAACAGGGTCGTAGCGTCGTCGATACTGATCAAAGTCGGTTCGCCGCCAGCACCCTTGACGAAGTTGTTGTTATTCGACGCCAGCACCAGATTGTTCTTGCCGCTTAATTTGTTCTGGCTGCGGTAGGTGGTCATCCACGCCCCCGACCTCTTGCCAGCCCGAGCGAAGTTATCAAGATAGAACAGGCCGACAGGTTTACCCTCGCGGGTTACATCGAAGGTCCGTACACTCGGTTCGAACACCGGCACTGTCCCGGTATTCTCGGTAAACTTAAAACCATAAAGCTTGCCTGCCGCATCGAACATCGCAGCGACCATGTTATCGAGCTGGAAATATGGCTTAAGCTCGTTCTGGTCGAGGTCGTACTTCGCCTTACGTACTTTTTCTGCGTAGAAACGGTAATCCCAAGGGGCGATGGTCACTTCATCGCCGTTTGCAATCGCCTGCATATCGGCAACTTCTTCGCCGACGCGAGCAACCGCTGCGGGCCAGACCTTCATCATCAGTTCCATTGCTCGTTCAGGGGTCTTTGCCATAGTGTCGGCCATCCGGTAATGCGCATGGGTTTCGAAACCCAACAAAACGGCTCGTTCCTGACGTAGTTTCAGGATTTCAGCGATGGTAGCTGCGGTATCATTCGCGTCATTGTTGTCACCGCGACCGGAAAATGCGCGCCAGATTTTTTCACGCAGGGCACGATTAGTCGAATTTTCCAAAAACGGCTGTACCGCGGAACGGGTGTTCACCACGGCCCAGCCGGTCTTGCCTTTGGCCTCGGCTGCTGACTTCATCGCTGCAACAAAGCTCGCAGGTAGACCCGCCAATTCGGATTCGTCGGTAAACAGGATATAAGTTTCCTCATCTGCCAACACTTTGTTGGAAAACTCCGAAAACCGTTTCGCCAGGCTTGTCTCTATCGCAATTAC
>JBKJLZ010000165.1:0-7163 GCA_046596705.1 Sphingorhabdus sp.
ATATATGCGGGCCTTCCTGACAGCCCGAGTTGCCAATGCCGACCTCCAGATGCTCCTGCTGATCTCAGGCGCGTTCGGCATTTTCAAACGGTCTGTGCTGGTCGAGGTTGGTGGATATCGCCACGATACGGTGGGCGAGGACCTTGAGCTGGTCACCAATATCCACCGCCACATGCGCGAAGCCAAGCGGCCCTATCGGATCGAGTTTGTACCCGAAATCGTATGCTGGACCGAAGCACCTGAAACCATGGCAGGACTGCGTAACCAGCGCGGACGTTGGGAACAGGGTGCGTTGGAAACGCTCGTAAAACATCGCCATATGATTGGTAATCCGCGCTACGGGCGTATCGGCGTCGTCGCTATGCCGCTTATGGTCGTCGAAGACGTACTTGGCCCCCCGCTTGAGTTGATCGGCTATCTGGTGTTTCCGTTGGCATATGCTCTCGGCATTTTGGCACCCGAAGCCGCGCTCGCTTTCCTGTGCCTGACCTTCGTATTTGGCACAGCGATTAGTGTGGCAACACTAGCGCTGGAGGAAAAGCAGCTGCGACGGACCCCCAATGCAGCCGATCTCGCGCGCATTGCAGGCGCCGCGATTGTCGAGAATTTCGGCTACCGCCAGATAAACCTCGTCTTTCGGCTGCGCGGCATGTGGCGATATCTGCGTAAAGACAACAGCTGGGCGAGTGTTCCGCGCATCGGCTTTACGCGGTCGGAGGAGCATAAAACCGAATGGCCGCTCACAGTGGAACGGCGTTTGGAAGACGATTCAATCGATGCCGATTACGATGCAACGGAGGGCGTGCCCCCCGATGTCGTCGACACCGGCGGCCGAAGCAGGGGTAGTTACGGATGATACAGGCTTGGAAACTTCCACTCATAGTAATGTTCCGCACGATCGCGCTGGCGTCGCTGTTCGGCATACTAGCCTATTTCGCTATCAGCCTCACCCGCGACCAATACGGAATCGCCGCTATCTGGTTGCCCAACGCTGTACTCGTCGCCGTTATCCTGCGCCGAAAGCAGGGCGACTGGCATTTAATCTGCGCAGCGTTTTTAGCTAACATTCTTGCTAATCTTGGTGCCGGCCATCTGTTGCTAAAAGGTGTAGGTCTCGCTCTAGTCAACAGTATCGAAATCAGCATTGTATGCCTCGGCATGCGACGGCTGGTTGTTGTGCGACCCGACATGATGCGCTTCGACCATTTGCTTACTTTTACTGTTATTGGTGGCTTAGTCGCGCCGTTTATTAGCGGCGGGATTGCAGCGATCGTGCTCGATACCGCAGGATCGTCGATAGCGAGCTTATGGTTTTCTTGGTTCCTGACCGACAGTCTTGGTATGCTGATCGTCGCTCCGGCAATCTGGATCGCAAGCGATGCGTGGACGGGACGCACAAATTCGGGCCATCGAGGGGCGACCGAATGGCTCGTGATCCTCGGCGGCAGCATGGTACTCATGATAGTCGTTTTCGGCCAGTCGCGCTTTCCGTTGCTTTTCATGGCGACCCCGGTTATTTTTCTGTCGGCGTTCCGTCTGGGCGGTCTTGGGGCAACCGCTGCTACCATTCTTGTCGGCATTATTGCATCAGTTGCAACGACACTGGGACTAGGGCCTATAACGCTGATGGGGGGTAGCCTAACCGACCAGCTGTACGTCTTGCAGTGCTTTCTCGCAGTCAACTTCGCAATGAGCCTACCTGTGGCCGCGGTTCTCGAAAGCCGCTCAAAGATTACGCAGGCGCTTGCCGACAGCGAAACGCTTAATCGCTCCATGCTCGACAATATGCGCGAGGTTATATTCAAGACCGATAGTGATGGTCGTTGGATCTTTCTAAATCCCGCCTGGGAAGAAATCACCGGATATACCGTGGCCGAAAGCCTTGGCTGGCGAACGATGCGCCTGCTTCATCCCGATGATCATGAAGCGGCGCGCATTGTCTACACTGACATCGTATCAGGTATGGTTGATGAATGTACGCTGCGGCAGCGGTTTATAAGACGCACGGGTGAAACATGTCATATTGATGTAAGCGTGAAACGTTTGACAGACGACAGGGGGCATTTCCTCGGGACAACGGGCAATATTCGTGACGTAACCGAATTAGCGCAGCAACAGCAGGCGCTCCTGGAACGCGGTACATTATTAAGCCTCCTTGCTGACAACGTCACCGATGCCGTATTGCGCCTCTCGCTTAGTGGCGAGTGTCTCTATGCATCGCCTTCGGCGCGTCGCCTTTTCGAACTTGAGCCCGAATATATGGTCGGCATCAATATGATCACTGGCTTCCATCCCGATGACGATGCGCCGATGCGTCAGACCTTTGACGATCTTGCCAGCGGAACCGTGGACCACGCGTTGATCGCCTTCCGATCTGCGCCGCCTCTGGAACCAACGCGTTTCCGCTGGATGGAGGCAAACTGCGCCTTGGTTCCCGACCCCAGTACCGGTACCCCGATGGAAATCATTGCGTCCGTTCGCGATGTGTCGGCAACGAAGCAACTTGAGCAAGAGCTTCGTGATGCGCGCACAACTGCGGAGCAGGCGGTGATCGCCAAATCGGCTTTTCTGGCCAATATGAGCCATGAAATCAGAACGCCGATGAACGGAGTGATCGGCTTTACCGAACTGCTTCGCGTCAGTGATCTTGACCCAGATCAGCGCGAACAGGTGGAAATGATCGCAGAATCTGGCCAATCGATGATGCGTTTGCTGAACGACATTCTCGACATTTCGAAAATTGAAGCGGGCCGGATGCAGATTGCAGATGAAACAGTCGACGTACGGCACAAGGTGCGCGGCGTCATCCGGCTGATGGAGCCGGGAGCTCGTGCAAAAGGTATCATGCTCCGCGCCAACGTCGGCAACGACGTCCCTGATAACATTGCGGGTGATGCGCTGCGAATTCGCCAGATTTTGCTCAACCTAATCGGCAATGCCATTAAGTTCACTGAACATGGTCAAGTCGAGTTGATCGTCGGCGTCAACCACGCACCCGCGGGTTCTACCCTGAGCTTCCAAGTTAAAGATAGCGGGATCGGAATTTCGGCTGATCGGGTCGGCACGATATTCGATACATTTACGCAAGCCGATACTTCCATCGCCCGCCGCTTTGGCGGAACGGGGCTTGGGCTTTCTATTACGCGCCAGCTCGTCGAGTTAATGGGCGGGGAAATCTCGGTCCATAGCAAAGAACAAGAAGGCTCGACCTTCACCGTGAAGTTGCCGCTGCGCGAAACGACCACGGAGAGAACGGCTGCCATCATGCAGGACGCTTTTGCCTTGCTGCCTATCGAGCAGTTGCGATCGCAGAGGATTTTAATTGCAGAAGATAACGAGATTAATCAGGCTCTGATGCGCGGAATGATGCAGAAAATCGGCGTCGACGCGATATTCGCAGCCAATGGTCAAGAGGCCGTCGCCTTGATTACGTCCGGTGCCAATATGGGCAAACCCTTTGATCTGGTGCTGATGGACATGCAGATGCCGGTCATGGACGGGTTAGAAGCGACGCGCAAACTTCGCGAGGCAGGGTTCGATGCAACAAAATTGCCTATCGTCGCCCTCACTGCAAACGCTTATGCTGAGGATATTGCCGCCTGTCGCGACGCCGGGATGCAGGATCATGTCAGCAAGCCCGTGACACTTGCGACGATTCGCAAAATTCTTACGCGCTTCGCTCCAGCCAAGCATTCCACCGGTATCGATGAAGTTTCACATTCACCCGAAGCTGTAATTGATCAAGTCCCCGCGGCCTTGGTTACCCAATATCAGCACCGCAAGGCAGAAACATTGGCAGAGGCAGAGCGGCTTGCCGGACTTACAATCATTTCTGATTCCGATACTGAACAGTTTATCGGTCATCTCCACAAGTTGGCGGGTACGGCTGGGTTCTTCGGCGACGGATCGCTAGGCTCGGCGGCAGGTCATTTGGAACACGAATTGCAAGTCGCTTCTTCACATCTGCGTCCGCGTATCGCTGCAGCCGGGCTGGCAATGCTCAGCGATGCGCAGCATGCCGGGTAATGGTGAACGTAAACGAGCGCCCGGTCTCCCGGACGCTCGTCAAGAATTCAACTAGCCGAAGTTTAGAAGCGGAAGCCTGCGCGAACGCCCCAACCTTTGACATCACCGACATCGACCCAAGCCGAAAGCATGCCGTTACCGGCAACGCCGGCTTCGATCCGGCCCCATGTACCACGACCGCGACCCTCGATCCGGTCGAGAAGCGAACCGCTGCCCAGGTTGATATCGCCGTCGCCCTTGAACTCGTGATACACCTTACCGTCGATAAATGGCGCATAAGCACCGTCAAAGGTCAGCCGTGCCCCGACACGTCCACGATAGCTGGTAAAGCGATCATTATCGAAAGTGATGTTACCCGCCGTAAAGTCGTCAAGACGAGTGCGAACCCATGTCAACCCGGCATGTGCATCAAACGCGGCACCGATCAGGCGACCGGCGCGGAAGCCAACCTCGCCATCGACCGATGTCGTGCGGCCTTCGAAGCGGACAAGCGGAATGATGTCGCCATTGCCGAAGCGAACATCGAACTCGCCGCGCTGGCCGACGACACCAGCGTAAAGACCGCTGTCCCCGCCGAACTGCGCATAGGCACCGTAATTGCGGCCACTGATGTCAATCCCGCTGCCCGATCGCATGTCGGTTTCGGCATGGGTGTAACCCCCCGTCAAACCGATTTCGAAATTGCCGCCAGCTTTGAAACCAACCTCAAGCTGCGCACCTTCACGCTCGGTCTTGCGACGGTCGTTGAATGCAAAGCTGCTTCCGAACGCATCGCCAGTACGGTTGCCGCCGACGCGGTCGTTACTGGCATATAGCTGACCACAAAGGCTAAGCGGGCTGCTGTCCGTTTCACCCCGGCTACGGCGCGAGGCTGAACAAGCAACATGTGCGTCAATCGCTTGGTAGCCGGTTTCCTTGGCCATCTGGTTAACGGTTAATGCATCGAACACCGCGTCGTCAACAGTCGAAACCAAGAAGGTATCGCCACCAGTCTGCTGCAGACCGAAGTTGATAAGGCCAAAGTTCGATTGTCCGCCAAATGTGAACGGTGTTCCAGTGGCAGTTCCCGCATCAACGATCAATACGCCATCGCGATCCACCACTGCCGAGCCAGCCAGGAAATTGAGGTTCAGCGCAGTAGAACCGCTGACGTTACCGCCAAGGATCAGCCGGTCCGACGTTAGGCCGCCCGCACCACCGCCGATATCGAGGCCGAGACGTGACCCACCCGATCCGACGAAATTGGCGCTCCCTAGGTTGACGATATCATTAGCTGCACCATCGCGCATATCGATCAACCCACCAGCGTTGTTAAACGTCTCGAGATTGCTGATATTCGAGGTACCCGTGAAAGCAGTCAACGTACCCGTGTTGTTGAGCACATCTGTACCTGAGAGGAAATCCAACGCGGCAGGCAACGCAAATGTGCCCTGATTGTTGAACGTGTCGTTACCGGTAGTGAACGCCAGCGGACCGACGATCGTCCCAGTCGCGCCAAGCGTGAGCGTGAACGGGCCTCCGGCAAGAACGGAATAAGGTGTGGTGCCGCCCGTGTTCCGCAGCGTGCCGTTGACAATCAGCGTATTGCCCGCAATCCCCTGGAGACTGGCTCCCTGAACGCCGGTGGTAGTTGTACCTGCGCCAATCGTCACCAGTGTCGTGCCGCCAGTAGCTGCGGTAATGCCCGTGCCGTTGCTTGAGGTCACGTTGCCACGAGCGTTTACAGTGACATTTCCAGTGCCCAAGGTCGTTGCGTTAATGCCCTGGGCGGTTCCAACCACATTCTGTGTCACATCGACCAGAATATTACCCGGATTAGCAGCGTTCAAAATACGCGCATTAATGCCGATTCCGGTCGGACCAGTTGCACTTAGAGTTCCAGCGCCAGTGCCAATGATCCTTATATCACCTAAGCTTGTTGCATTCTGTTGCACCTGAACGGCGCCGGGTCCGCCGAATATACTCGCATTAGAGACATTAACTGCGAGCGTTCTGGCAGATGATGATGTGCCACTAACAAGGACTTGAGATGCCGACGACAGATCAGTCGGCGAACCGATGTTGGCATTAACATTTACTGTAACATTGCGGTTCGACGTTCCGTTCGTCAGGGCCAAAATACCCCCGAAGATCGAACCTGGTGCACCAGCGCTGCTAATAGTACCGTTGCTCGTAATCGTGATATCACCGGTACCTGCTGACGCACGAACCTGTGATCCCCAAGTACCCATACCGCCCGTTGATCTGATAACATTCGTTGTAACATTTATTGGGTCCGCAGTTGCCGCGTTGGTGCTAACAAATGCGCCCGACCCGTTATTGGCAACGAGGGTGCCTTGCGCGTTGACGTTAATCGCGCCGCCGACGGTGTTGTTAATTCTGATTGCATCGGTTGCCGCCGTTATGGTTGTGCCAGCCGATTGATTGACGGTTGCGGCGCCACCAGCAGTAGTTACTGTAACACCTGCACCAGTGGTCGAAGTGACGTTCCCGTTTGCATTGACCAAGACAGCTGCACCGCTAGTGGCGTCTGCAACCACAGCATTGCCGTTAGCGGTCACTATCCCCGTGTTAACGGTCACAAGGCTATTCGCGGGTGGAGCCGAAGAAGTGACTACGATCCCCCGTGAACCTGCGCCGGTAGCCGAGGTTGTGCCGCCGGTCACGGTGGTAGTGCCAGCCGTATTCGTCACAAGGATCGCATCGCTGGCCGCGCCAGTGGTCGTAACCGTTCCGCAAGTAACACTCGTATTACCGTTAGCTACAACGACAACTGCCGGGCTATTTGGCCCGCTGGTTGAAACATTGCCGCAGTTGACACCAGCAGTGGTAACACCCGAAATATTGATCCCGTTCGAGGCTGCTCCGTTCGTGGTGATAGAGCCAGTGTTGGCAAAAGTTAGCGGACCAGTCCCGGTGATCGCCACCGCAGTGCCGGGTCCAGTAGTGGAAGCCCCCGCAACCGTGGCATTAATCGCTCCAGCGCCGCCATTTATTCGTAAAGCGTTCGCTCCATTAGCGACCTGTCTACCGCCATTGAAGTTCACCGCACCGGTCGAGTTGATGACCGTGCCGGTTGCGCCGAGTTCGCTGGCGGTAACTGTGCCAGTGGCGAGGGTAACAGCATTGGTACCAGC
>JBKJLZ010000117.1:0-6804 GCA_046596705.1 Sphingorhabdus sp.
GGTGACAGTTTTGCGCATAACGATCAGTCATGCCTGCCAGAAAATCGGCGATGTGACGGCTACGGTTCGGTTCGGTCGGTGGAAGTCCGTGCCGCCATTCTTCCGGCATTTGCAAAGGATTTGAGGAGTAAGCGGCAAACAGATCTGTAATCACGCGTTGAGCATCGTGCGCAGCCTCATTTTGTACGGGGTGACGGTAGAGATTGTCGTACATAAAACTTTTCAACGCACGCTCTTGTTCGGCCATGCTAGGCGAAAATCCACCGATTGCTGAACTTGAGGTGCGAACGTCCTCGACATTTTTGACATTGCTATCGGCGATCCGTGCCCGCGTTGCATTGATCACGTCATTGACCATCATACCAATCTGCTCGCGGATCAGTTCGAATACCAGACGCTTTGGTTCGATATCTGGATACCGCCCGAGAATCGCGTTCCAGCGCGTTGCAATAAACGGCAGTTCGACCAACTGCTCGATTGAAAGCAGTCCTGCGCGTATTCCGTCGTCTATGTCGTGATTATCGTAAGCAATATCGTCCGCAACCGATGCAATCTGCGCCTCCAACGATGGCCACTGATTCAGATCAAGGTCGAATTCCTTATTCACAGCCAACAATGCCCAACCGGGATTCGCCACCGGCCCGTTATGTTTCGCCAAGCCCTCAAGCAGTTCCCAACTAAGGTTCAAGCCGCGCCAACGTGGATATGGTGCCTCTAGATATGTAAGCGTGCGCAGCGTTTGAGCATTGTGGTCGAACCCGCCCCAGGGTTTCAGCGCTTCCTCAAGAGCATCCTCCCCTGCGTGACCGAACGGCGGGTGGCCTATGTCATGCGCAAGGCACAATGCCTCTGTCAGGTCTTCGTTCAATCCCAAAGCACGAGCAATAGTGCGGCCGATTTGCGCAACTTCTAAGCTATGCGTCAGGCGAACTCGGTAATGATCGCCGTCGGGGGCAACAAAAACCTGCGTCTTGTGCCGCAAACGACGAAACGCGATCGAGTGGATGATGCGGTCCCGGTCCCGCTGAAAAATATCTCGCGGCCCACGCGCGTCGCTCGCTGGTTCGATGTGGAGCCGCCCGCGACTAGCGCCTGGATGGCAAGCATAAGTTTGTAGCGACGACATTCGCGGCTTATGCCGGTATGCCCGCACAACGGCTAGGTGCTATTTTGACTTGAGCGCAGTCACGACAACGCCAGTATCGCTTTTCCAGCCAAATCCGTCACCACCAGCCTTTTTGTAATCGGCTTCCCACTTTTTAGAGGCTTTCAAATCAGCAAATGGTCCGACCAGCAGCTTGTCGGTTCTCCCCAAAGTCGATGTCCAACCCTTTTGGCCTTTGAACAAAGCAGGATATTTTTTTTCTAGTCGGCGATAATCGAAACCGAGCGCGCTTGCCCCGCCAGTCCCAATTTGCACCCAAAATCTTGCGGGATTGCTAGGCGGAGGGGCCTTTACCGCCGCCTTTGCATCCGGCTTGCCGATCTTTGCTGCATCCGCCGCTACAGCCTTCGCCGTCGCTATCTTTATTTTGTTCAGATCCACGGGCACAGCTGATGGTTTTTGTTCATCTTCGGGTATTTCGATTGCGCCTACAATGGCGGCCAGATCGAATGCGCGGGCGCTAGGCTGAACTGACGTCGGGGCTATGCTGGGCGCAATAGCCGTGTTGCTTGCTATCGACACGACGGGGGTAGCTGCCCCGTTCGGCCCTGCCACCGCCGGACTTGACGACACCGAAATAAGGGTTGGCACGGGTTTTGGTTGTGCGGAAGCAGTTTGTTCGGGAGTAACCGATGAAGGTGGTGGTTCTTGGACTGCATTAGCCGCCGTCTGTGCTTTCAGGGCTGAAGCTGCTGGCGACGACGGCAATGCTATCCGCATTAACGGGCGTGCTGCCTCTGGTGGCGGCAGCGCGCCAGGCCTGACAACCGTCGACGTAGCCAGCCTTGCTTCGTCGACCAAAGCTCGAGCTGTATTGGTAGAAAGCGTTTCCTTTACAACCTTCGTCGGTTTTACGGTAGCGACCTTTGTTTCGCGGGACTTTTCGCGTTCAACAATCGCTTTCTTTGCAGCCTTCTTTGCCTCTGCTTTGCTTGCCTTTTTACCCAGCGGCTCTCCTGAAGGGATTAATCGCGAGTCGGTACGAGATGGCTGTGGCGTCGGGATGGTAGCAGCTACTCGCTTGATTTCGGCACTATCGCGGCCGATATTGTATGCTGGGAAATGACCCAAATGGATCGCCGCCGCCTGCTGTGCTCCAGTCAAATTTGGCATTAAACGCAAGTACCGCTCCAATTTCTGCGCCGAACGCGCGTCCATGAAACCTTGGGTCACCTTGGTCGATTCCCGGGTATCCCCGCGCGCCGCCAACATGAATGCTCTCGCCCTCCACGCGGCGGGGTCATTCTTCTGTAGCAGGGGCAGTAGCATACCGTCTGCATCGGTCTTCTGCCCCAAAAGCGAGAGGGATATGGCCTGGCTGACAACTAGCCTGTTGGACACCGAAGCAGTGCGTGCGAGATTATAATCCTGCTGTGCTCGAGTAAAATTGCCGAGCAAATCGAACGCGAGTGCACGATCGGCGGCAATTGATCGTTCGCTGATGCCTAACCGGACAGCTTCGTCGAACAACCGAAGCGCCTCAAATGGATTTTCTGTGCGGACGGTCGCCGACGCAAGTGATGAAGTGATCCGTCCGTTACGCGGACGGAGCGCATTAGCTCGCGTTAGAAAATTGAGCGCCGCGTTCGCATCGTCCAGCATTAGTGCGGCGTTACCGGCATCTGCCAACGCATCTGCATCATTTGGTTGATCCGCAATCCGCCGCATTGCAGCGCGCAGTTCAGCGGCACCTGCAGCCTCGCGAATAGCAGGTGCTGTCTTCGGACTGACTCTGTCAAAGTCGTCCAGCGCACTTTCGTCGACGGCTTGCGCGAATGACCCTGCAGAAACTCCGGCCAAACAGATTGCGGCAACGCTACGTAACAGTATCACATTCATCTCTGACCTAATGGTTCATCGGGCTGCGGCACGCAAAGCAAGCTTGAACGCTCGACGATCAGCAGTTCCACAAAAAGGACGAAGTGTGCCGTTATCAACTATTGGGTTACACAGGAATGAACGTCAGTTGTTGCTTTGCCTGTCGAGGAAGCGCGGTATGTTGAGACCACCACTGGTATCTTCAGCTTTTTCGTCTTCTGCCTCGTCCGACCGGGAAAGGCCTCGCGATAAATTAGACATCCGTTCAAACAGGGTGCCACCCGTTGATATCCGCGGTGCTGCACGGTCGGGGGCTGGTGTAACGTCAATCGGCGCGCCTGCCTCTACCGTTTCAGTTTCGGCCCCCTCCTCGTGGTCGCCAGCAATTTGCGCATCACCCAATTCCAAAAGATTATCATCGTCCTGCGCGGCTTCGGCCCGTGCTGCTTCCCACGCAGATTCTGAATCTGTCTCTTCCAATGCATCTTCGACGCCATACTCGTTCGTAAGATCAAGGCTGTCATCGGTGCCGAAATCCGTATCAGCATCTGAAGCGCTCAATGACACTTCCGGTTCGCTAAACAAACTGGAAGCCTGGGAAACAGGTTCAGCCACTGGTTCAGCCGGACGGCTGAACGCAAAAGGTCGCGACGCCGCAGACGACGCGACAGCCGCCGCATCGCTATCTATGCCCGTTGCGACCACCGAAACGCGAATCTTGCCGTTCAAATTCTCGTTAAAGGCCGAACCCCAAATGATATTTGCATCGGGATCGACGAGCTCGCGTATATAATTTGCAGCTTCGTCAACTTCCATTAGCCGCATATCTTCGCCACCGGTTATCGAGACGATAACCCCCTTCGCGCCCTGCATTGAAACGCCATCGAGCAACGGGTTGGCAATTGCGCGTTCGGCAGCTTCCAACGCCCGACCGTCGCCTTCGGCTTCCCCCGTACCCATCATAGCCTTGCCCATTTCATGCATGACTGAACGGACATCGGCAAAATCGAGGTTGATAAGGCCGGGCATGACCATCAGGTCGGTAATGCCGCGAACGCCTTGTTGCAGAACTTCGTCAGCAAGCAGGAATGCTTCCTTGAAGGTAGTATTCGGGTTGGCAACCAGAAACAGGTTCTGGTTAGGAATAACAATCAGAGTGTCGACATGCTTTTGAAGTTCCTCGATGCCAGCGTCTGCCGACCGCATCCGGCGTGAACCTTCAAAAACGAAAGGTTTGGTTATGACGCCGACGGTCAGGATGTTGAGATCACGGGCAGCCTGAGCAATTACTGGCGCGGCACCGGTCCCGGTACCACCACCCATGCCTGCCGCGATGAAGCACATGTGACAGCCATGCAAAGCGGCTTTAACCTGATCGATGGTTTCTTCGGCAGCCGCACGGCCAACTTCGGGACGCGATCCGGCACCAAGGCCCTGAGTAATCTCGGGACCAAGCTGGATGCGATGTTCGGCAGGCGAAGCGTTCAGCGCCTGAGCATCGGTATTGGCTACGATAAAATCGACACCTTCAACCTGAGCCTTAATCATGTTGGCAACCGCATTCCCGCCAGCACCGCCGACACCGATAACGGCGATCTTCGGTTTCAACTCATCAACCACGGGAGGACCGATATTGATGCTCATGCTACTACCCCCTTGCCGAAATTGGCATATTCGAAAATTTTAACGCTTTTGACACAAAAGCTACATCTGCACACCACTAAATTAACTATTTTACACAGCTTTCTGTCAAAAGTTCTCGCGGATCGCCCGCATTATTCGTTGAAACAGGCTAGGCATCGCACCAGTCGAATATTCCCCACGCTGGTCAAAGCCTACTTTAAGGTCGATCCGGTTGGTTTCGGCATACAATACAAGTCCAACGAGCGTCGAGAATGCTGGACCACTATGCGCGTCGGGTATTCCACCGAGGCCAGTCGGCCGGCCGATGCGAACTGTTCGACCGAGCGCACTTTGCATATGTTCGGCAATCCCCTTCAACTCGGCACCGCCCCCGGTTAATACGACTTGATGACTAGATGGGCCCGCAAAGCCGAGTCCTTTTAGTGAGCGGCCAATATCGGACACGATGTGGTCAACTCGCTGACAAACGACCGCGTTCAGTTGCGCCTTGGTTATCCGGGGCACATGTGTGGGGGTTTCCACTCCGTTTTCGTCGGTACCCACCTCAAGTACTTCCTGATGATCACGCGGGCTGGTCAGCGCTGAACCGTGAAAGCACTTTAGCCGTTCAGCCTGAGCGCGGCGGATACCGAAGGTGGACGCAATGTCATCGGTAATGTCAGCGGCGCCTCGTTGAATGGTTTCCAATCCGACCAACATGCCACCGATAAAAACCGAAACGTTGGTGATAGATGCGCCGAATTCTACAAGTGCTACACCAAGTTCCCGCTCTTCATCGGTCAGGCAAGCGAGACCGGTCGCAATTGGCGCCACCACGATCGATTCGACTTCAAGATGCGCGGCGCGTGCGGTCATGTCGATATTACGCACGGGTGACTGATCGGCCAGTACGACATGGATATCGACACCCAACCGATCGGCATGGAGACCAACGGGGCTGGCAACCCCGCCAACGCCATCGAGCGAATATAATGTCGGCTGAATATGAAGGGGCATTTTGCCGCCCATATCGATATTCGCCCGACCCGCTTGTAGCAGTTCGTCGATATCGTCCTGAGATATGCGGTCGCCGCCTAGCTCGATTTCAACTGGCGCCAGCAAGCTGGTGAGGCCTCCGGCGGACATCCCAACCCAGACACGGTCGATGTTGATGCCAGCAATCCGCTCGGCTTGCTCGACCGCGTGTCGCACCGACAGTTCGGCCTGCTCGATATCTGCGATACACCCGCGAGTAACGCCTCTGCTTTCGCGTTGCCCAGTCCCCAAGACCAGCAATTCACCGTCGTCGGTGCGCCCGACAATCAGCGCTGATACTTTCGAAGACCCGATGTCTATAGCCGAAATTATCTTTTCTACCCGGGCGGCCTTCATGCTTCCTTGCCGTCCTTTGTCGCAGTGGCTTTTTGCTCAGGTGTTGCCGGTTCGGGCTTAGGTGCCTTGCGCAAATACATGCGCGTCGGGTCGCGCAGGTCGAAGTAAATCATGTCACGCCCGAGCAGTCGGTTAATCCCGTCCATCCTTGCAAAGTTGACCAATGCCTCGGCAGCCGTCTTTTCGCCTTCGGGCAATGCAAGAGTTTCGCCACTTTTGAACTTCAGATCCCAACGCCTGTTACCGACCCATTTTGCCTCGGTCACCTGTGGTTTAAGCGATGTAGCATTATCGAGCAGAACATTCAGCGCGACTGCATGGCGGTTAGCATCGGTGCCGTGCAGCATCGGCAAATTTCCAACTTCATCTGCCTTAATATGTTCTAGCACTATTCCGTCAGCATCGATCAGCGACATTTTGCCGTCGCGTTGCCACACTGCAGTGGGTTTTCGCTCGGTGATTTTCACTACCAGCGTATCCGGTAACCGCCGCGATACACGGACGTCCTTTACCCAGCCATATTTTGCCAGATCAAACCGAATTTTTTCTATATCGACCAGAGGCATCGCGCGGTCCTTTTCGGCCAGAACGATGTCATAGACCTTGAGCTGATCGACCCGCTCCATACCGGTGATTTCTACTCGCTTAACTTCAAAACCCGCTTTTGCGGCGGCGGTCGCATATTGCTGATATGCTGCCGTGGTAAGGCCAAAATATTGCGCCGCCAGAATCGCCGCGAGTCCCAAAGCGCCGATGACAATCCAGTTAAACGCTCGCTGGATCTCCTCTTCGGAAAATGGCAGCGT
>JBKJLZ010000258.1:0-3016 GCA_046596705.1 Sphingorhabdus sp.
TGAACATCGGTTGTGAAGGTGGCGATACCGCACCTCCGCGGGCTAAATCCGCCTATCATCGCGATACGCGTAGCGGCGGCTGTGGGGAAATCGAGAATTTTGGATACAGTCGGTCGCGAGGCCGGGCCAGCGGTGGCTTTTTGGTCAAAAGCCGTGTTGTCATTATTCATCATGGACGAGCTACCCTTAAACTATCAAGCCCCCGCCTAATTTGGACAACCACTTAATCAGGTTGCGGAATGCCCCTCTCCCTAGAATTGTTACTTCTATTAACAGCTTTATCGAGCGCTGGTTATCGTCGCTGACACCACACTTCGTAAGCGGAGGTTTATACGCGATTAAATCTCGAAACGTGGTAATTGTTCCGACGATGGCCCGGACATTTCCAAAATTTTTCTGCGCAAATTTCACATAATGCGAGCAATAATCGCTCTTTCAGTCATGCCCTTGCTACGACGACCGGTTACATCAGCGAGACCCCGGGGCCAGCGCGTTCAACCATGATCAGCGGCTTGTTTCCGACTGGAGTTTGGTAGCCAGACTCCACCGCAGCGGTAACTTCGACTACTCGCGAAACGGGGAGAATTGCGACACAAGCGCCACCAAAGCCGCCACCTGTCATGCGCGCGCCGCCTTCCGGTCCGATGGCCGATTGAAGCAGCGCTACAAGCGAGTCGATGGCCGGCACTGTAATTTCGAAATCATCGCGCATCGAGGTATGGCTTTCGGCCATAAGCTTGCCAAGTGCTTGCAATTTAGCACCGGCGAGGGCAGCTGCAGCGTCCAGCGTACGCTGGTTTTCGCTGATGACATGACGCGCCCGAATGTGCGTGACATTGTCCAGCCCTGCCGCCCTTAGCATTGCCATATCGGCATCGCGAAGCGCCTCAACACCCATCTTTTTGGCAGCGGCTTCGCACTGCGCACGGCGTTCGTTGTACGCGCCATCGACCAACCCCCGTGTGACTCCGGAATGAACGATCATTATCGCGACGTCTTCCGGAACCGACACATCGGTGAGCGAAAGGCTCCGGCAGTCGATGAGCAGCGCATGGCCTGCCTTGCCTTGCGCAGAAATTAACTGGTCCATGATTCCGCATTTGGTGCCAACAAAATCGCACTCAGCTGCCTGCGCGATCTGGGCCAGGCGGGTACGGTCGACCTCGGTTCCGGCGAGTGCAAGCATTGCCTGCCCAACCGCGACCTCTAGCGACGCGGATGAAGATAGACCTGCACCCTTAGGCAAATTTCCTGAAATCGCGAGGTTTGCGCCAGTGAGCGCAAATCCAGATTTTTGGAGAGCATCGATCATGCCGCGGACATAATCGGACCAGCCCTGTTCGCCATGCCCGATTTCGTCGAGCGTGAAGCGGTCGGTGGCATTGGCAAAATCGGCGGCAACGATATGCACCTCACGATCATTGCGCTTGCTAGCCGCAACCATTGTTGCCGGCCCAATGGCGCAAGGCAACACAAAGCCGTCATTATAGTCGGTATGTTCGCCGATCAGATTGACCCGCCCGGGCGCGCGGGCAACAAGGTCGGGCGCAATTCCAAAAGTATCGGCGAAGTTGGCGGTAACTTTATTATATAGGACATCGTCGACAGGGGTCATTTGGCGCTCCGGTAATGAACTTTGCTAAGCGCACGCAACGTTATGGCGGCGGTTTCCGGGGTCAAGTCACGCTGAGCCTCGGCCAGCATTTCATATCCGACCATGAATTTACGCACACTCGCCGAACGGAGCAGCGGCGGATAAAAATGCGCATGGAGTTGCCAATGCGGAGCGTCTCCAGCGCCGGGCGCCCCGTGCCAGCCCATCGAATAGGGAAAGCTCGTTTTGAAAAGATTATCGTAAGCGGTGGTGACGATTTTGAGCATATCAGCCAAGGCGTCACGTTGCGTCGGCTTAAGCGCACTGATCCGTTGCGCAGCAAAACGCGGTAGCAACAGGATTTCGTAAGGCCAGCTCGCCCAATATGGCACCACAGCGAGCCAATCAGCGTTAATCGCAACCGTGCGCTCGCCATTGTCGGCTTCGGCCTCGGCATAGGCGAGCAGCATAGAAATTTTATGCTCGGCTAGCCAAGCTGACTGTGTCTCGTCCTCGCGCGCAGGTTCAGCGGGGACATAGCTGGTAGCCCATATCTGCCCGTGCGGATGCGGACTGGAACAGCCCATCATCGCGCCCTTGTTTTCGAAAATCTGGACATAAGCGTGGTTTGCGGACAGCTCGGTCTCTTGGGTGGCCCATGTGTCCACAACAGTCCGGATCGATGCGACGGGCAGTTCGGGCAATGTCTTGCCATGATCTGGTGAAAAGCAAATGACGCGGCTAGTGCCGTTTGCCGGAGCAGAGCGAAACAATGGATTGGTGCTGTCTTCGCTGCCATCGCCGCCGGGCAGAAGCGCCGCAAAATCATTGTCGAACACGAATACGTCCGCGTAATCCGGATTGGCGACGCCGCCGACACGTTCATTACCCGCACAAAGATAGCAGCCGGCATCATGCGATGGGCGAACTTTATCATCGGGCTCGTCCTGCTGCCCTTGCCAGGGTCGCTTCGCGCGATGAGGGGACACCAGCAGCCACTTGCCGTTAAGCGGATTGAACCGGCGGTGCGGTTGTTCTTCAAGCTGCATCAGGGAGGCTCCAGTCGATTGGGGGCAAGCTTTTGCTTTGCAAGAAAGCATTGCATTGCGAAAAATGTCTGCAGCCGAGAAACCCGTTATGTGCTGACAATGGTGAGGGGTGCGCGGCTTTGAGAACCAGATGGCGCGATGTATCTACGAAGGCTGCCTTTTTTTGGGCGTAGCTTCCCCAAAGCATGAACACGACCGGGTCGGCTTTGGCGTTCACCAGCCTGATGATTGCGTCGGTAAAGCGTTCCCAACCTTTCCCTTGGTGCGATGCGGCCTTGGCCATTTCGACCGTCAGCACGCTGTTGAGCAACAATACGCCCTGCTCGGCCCAGTGCTCAAGAAATCCGTGGCGCGGTCGGTGGATGCCAAGGTC
>JBKJLZ010000311.1:0-3785 GCA_046596705.1 Sphingorhabdus sp.
CGAGCTTGTGCAACTGCCCGACCAACAACATCTGCCGGTAGCCGCCATATTGCGCGAAGACGGGACTCACGCACCAACCAAAGAGGAACATATCGTTATACCCAACATCAGCGGCGCAATGGTCGGGCTGCGAGTGACAACCAGCATCGGCGAATACCGGCGCGGCGATGAATTGTGGATGGAGCAGCTTGAACCCGCAGCGTTCGCATCCGCGCTTAACCTTGATGTTCTTGTTCCCCGCCCCGGCGGGCGCTTCCTGTTCGGCCGGCTTTTAGGGCGCGAGGATGGCAAAGTTCACCTGCTACCGCTGGAGGGAGGTGCACGCCAGCAAGTGGTTGCCGATCCCGCATGGATAGCCAAAGCGGTTCGTCTGGTTCGCGCGCTTTGATAGCCTGCATTTCTTAACCGGAGTGAAGCAGCGCGTTTAAGGCTGAGCGCCGAAGCCCTCGGTCATCCGTTCGGCCTTTGGCGAAACTCCTTCAGTCGGCACAAAGCTATGCGGGCCGACTTTTAGCCAAATCAAAATCGGTGCGGCTTGATAAATCGAAGAATAGGTGCCTACAACGATGCCAAACGCCATCGCAGCGCTAAAGCCGAAGATTACGCCGGGGCCGAACAGCACCAATATAATGAGCGGCAGCGAAATCGATAAGCTGGTCATAACCGTTCGCGACAGCGTTTCATTCACCGACAGATCAAGCAAAGCAGCCATATCCATCTTACGGTATTTCATCAGGTTTTCCCGGATACGATCATAAATCACAACGGTATCGTTCAGCGAATAGCCGATAATCGTGAGCAACGCCGCGATGATGTTCAGATCGAATTCCATACCGGTCAATGAAAACAGCCCAAAGGTCAGGGTTACGTCATGGACCAACGACCAGATCGCCCCCACCCCGAACTGCCATTCAAACCTTATCCAGATATAGAGTGAAACTCCCGCCATAGCAGCGAGCAGCGCTAACATACCCTTGCTGAAAAGCTCTTCTGACACCTTCCCCGACACCGAATCAACGCCATCGATCCGAACCCCTGGGTAATCGGCTTTCAACTTGGCGGTAATCTTGTTTGCCATAGTGTTGGATAGTTCGGGATTTTTGTCCGCGCCCTCGGGCAGTTTCATCCGGATGGAAACCTGATTTTCTTGACCGAAACGCTGGATAGTGGGTTCGCCATAACCAAGCGTATCAACCTTTGCGCGCAGTTCGGTAATCGGTGCAGTGGCGTTTTGCGTGAATGTCGCCCGGATCATCTGACCGCCAATAAAATCGACGCCGAAATTGAGGCCCTTGGTCGCGACCAGACCAACCGAAGCTGCCATCAGCACAAGGCTGATCGCGAATGCCCATGTCCGCCATTTAAGGAATTGGATGTTCGTATCATCGGGAACGAGTTTGAGCAGTTTCATATTTCGATCCTCAAATCGTCAGTTCATGTGGACGCGTGCGTTTGACCCAACGCGATACCCACATGCGAGTGATGGTTACGGCTGTGAACACCGACGTCACGATGCCGATCATCAGAACCACCGCAAAGCCGCGGATTGGGCCAGAGCCAAAGATGAACAGCAATACTGCCGCGATAACGTTGGTGCTGTTAGCGTCAAAAATCGCGCGGCTAGCTTCTTTATAACCGAACTCGATAGCTTGGACGACCCGTCGCCCTCGCTTAAGCTCCTCACGTATGCGTTCGTTGATAAGCACGTTGGCATCGACCGCCGCGCCGATAGTAAGCACGAACCCGGCAATTCCTGGCAAGGTCAACGATGCATTCGCCATTGCCATAACGCCCAAAATCAGCGTGATGTTCAACACCAGTGCCATATTGGCGTACATCCCGAAGCGGCCATAGGTCAGGAACATCAGCACGAGAATTGCCGTCGTCCCGATAATCGCCGCCAACATACCGCGGCGAATAGAGTCGGCACCCAGATCAGGCCCGACCGAACGCTCTTCGATGATCTTCAAATCGACCGGCAGCGCGCCCGAACGAAGCGCAATTGCCAATTGATTGGCGCTTTCCGTCGTGAAGCTGCCCGAAATGATCGACTGACCGCCAAAAATTGGCTCGTTGATCACTGGCGCTGAAATCACTTGTCCGTCGAGAATGATGGCAAACAGCTTGCCGGTATTCTGTTGAGTCATCCGAGCGAATTTTTGCCCGCCTTCGCTATCGAAACCAATTGAGACTGCTGGCTGGTTGTCGTCTGGATTGACCGTTGGATCAGCCCGCAAAAGCTTATCGCCCGAAATTCCGCCCAAGCGGCGCACCGCAATCGATCCCGATTGCTGCCCGCCCTCTGCAAAGGGCAATACCTGGCTTCCGACGCGAGCCTTGCCTGCCTTGGTCTGCTCAGGGTCGGCGAGTTCGTCGACCAGCTTGAATTCCAACTTTGCGGTCTTGCCGATTAGCTCCTTCAATGCTGCAGGGTCGTCAAGCCCCGGAACAGCAACGCTGATCCGGTCATCGCCTTGGCGACGAATGTCAGGTTCCAACGTGCCAAGCGCATTGATCCGCCTGTCGATCACATCCTTGGCGGTATCCATAGCCTGGTTCATCGCACTTTCGGTGCCAGACCCGGCTGCGGTCAGAATGATGCGGTTGCCGTTATTGACACCGATGTTCCAGTCGCGGCCATTTGTGCTGTTGCTGGTGAGCGGCAACAAAATCTCGCGCGTAGCGTCAACTTGACTAGGGTCGGTCACGTTAAAACTCAGCTGACCATCGGACCGCGAGACATTATCGATGATGATGCGCGGCTCGGCACGGCGCATCGCTCCTCTTACACTGTCTTCAAGCGTTTCCAGCCGAGTTTGCTCCAGTTGCGCGGCGTCGGCTTCAAGCAATATGTGACTACCGCCTGCAAGGTCGAGTCCCAGATTGATCGTCGGCGTTGGCAGAAATTGAGCCAATTGTGCCCGAATGTCCGTTGGCAACAGGCTCGGCAATGCAAACAGCACACCGACAACCAATATAGTGTTGAGCATCCAAACGCGCCAACGGGGAAAATCGAGCATAGACAGGGTCCGGACGTATTAGAAAAAACAGGATTTACTCAGAGTTACAGAATTTGGGGTTTAATGTTACGCCATTCAACCCCGCCAGATTAGTCGTTGGCAGGCTTGACCGAACGGGATTGCACATTGGTCAGAGTGGCCTTCACTGCTTTTACCCGAACGCCAGTGGCAATTTCGACCTCGACATAATCATCAGCGACCTTGGTCACCTTGCCCATCAAGCCGCCGCCGGTCACGACTTCGTCGTTCTTCTGCACTGCATTGATTTTGGCTTCATGTTCCTTTGCTCGCTTTTGCTGCGGTCGGATGAGGAAAAAATAGAAGACAATAAAGATCAGCAGCAACGGAAAAATCTGCACAAATATAGCAGACCCACCGCCACCTGCAGGCGCAGCAGCGGCTAAAACGATAAGCGAATCCATCAAAAATCCCCGCAGTAAAATAAGGACAGCGCCCGACTGTTCAGGACGCCTTCAAACAATCGGGCGCGATTATCACCTGGAGGCCAGCGGCGCAACGTCAAAGCGCGCTTTACTACAGGGCATCGTCAGCAGAGGGGCAGCGTAGACGGCATTCCTGCTTTACCGGAGGCGAAGCCGATTTTTCAGGCTGGTCGCTGCTTGCATTTAACTGACCACCGCCATATAGGCCGCGCTTCCAATCCCGCAGCGCGGGCGTTGGCGGTCGGGACGTAGCGCAGCCTGGTAGCGCATCACACTGGGGGTGTGGGGGTCGCAGGTTCGAATCCTGTCGTCCCGACCAATT
>JBKJLZ010000322.1:0-5831 GCA_046596705.1 Sphingorhabdus sp.
GGCTTGTCAATGTCGAGCCGGATTTGTGATGTCTTTACCTTTACGCCGTCACGATATCGGAAATCGCGAAAGCCGTCTGACTCCACAAAGGTGGAAACCGGCACCGCGATATTTGCAAATGCATCACCGCCAACATTGCCGAATTGCGTACCCAGACCCGGGATACCGCTCGGCTTGCCGTCTTCATAGCGATAAGGTTGCGTGGCGTAATAGGCGTTCTCAACGTCGCCCTCTTTTCCTGACAGACGGATCGAACCGCCGTCGTCAAAACGATATTCAAGTGCACCCTTGATGCGCCATCCCCGGTAATCGAACGGGTTTTTGCGCACGCCAGGGTTGGATTGAATATAGCCGCCAAAACTGAATGCCAGCTTGTCGGTGATAGGCTGGGAATAATAGAATTCGGCGCGCTTCTGGCCGTAATCATAAGCGGAAATGCGCGCAATCCCCTCGGCCTCGGTGAAATTGGGCTTGCGCGAAATGAAGTTGATCGTTGCACCGGCACCGTTGACGGTCAGTACACCCGATGATCCGCCTTTTACCGCTTCCAAGCGTTCGATCGTCAAATCGTTATCGAAAAAGAAGTCGGCACCGCCACCGCTGTAGAGGATAGGCAGGCCATCCTCTTCGAGCTGTACAAAGCGCTGTCCACCGCCCTGAAGCCCACGCACCGAATAATTGTTCGAAATCGCGCCCGCTGTTCCTTCGACAAAAATGCCGGGAACGAGCTCGAGAAGGTCCGCTGTCGATTTCGGTGCCTTGCGTGCGATGTCCTCTTCGGTCGCAATCGTGATATCGGCGGATGCGGTGATCAACGGGCGATTGCGCGTGGTCTGTCCAGTAACGACAATCTCATTGCGGTCTTCGCCATCATCGGGAACTGCCTCAGCAGTCGGCGCACTGGCGTCGGCGACTTGGGCAAAGGCCGGGGTAACAAAACACGCCGTGCCCGCAAGCAGCGCAGCTCTGATGGTGGTCATAGTGTTCATCGATTCTCTCCCAAATATATTCAGCCCCGAGCTTCAGCCCCAAGTGCCCTGACCCCGACTTAAATCGATTGCATTATTATTGCAATCGTTTGTTTAATGTCCTGGAAGAAATCGAAAACGACCTGATTAAGCCTGAATTGCGCCCATTGGAACCGGTTAGACCGCGATCGAACGAGTGTTGCTGCGCCGGCCCGGAACGATGCTTAATCGACCTGTCTTTTTAAATATTGGGCTGCAGCTTCTATGAGTATGCAGGGCAATCGCCGTCATTATCCAACTGCGGGGCGTTGTGCGCTTCGACCGGCGGTGCTGTTGATCCTGAGAGTCGCTGCTGCCCCGAGAAGCATTAACATGCCGGCAAGATACAGCACATTGCGCGGGTCGCTTCTAAGCAAACCGTCATAAAGATCGAACGCCCAGAAAGTGAAAATCTGCAAAAGCATGGGAATGACGATGAACATGTTGAAGATGCCCATATAGACACCGGTGCGCTCGGCCGGGATCGA
This sequence comes from Sphingorhabdus sp., assembly GCA_046596705.1. Taxonomy (GTDB): domain Bacteria; phylum Pseudomonadota; class Alphaproteobacteria; order Sphingomonadales; family Sphingomonadaceae; genus Sphingorhabdus_B. The sequence goes on from JBKJLZ010000322.1 coordinate 1,496, forward strand.
CCCTGCGAGCATGATATATGGATTCCCCATGATACTGCCCCAACCAAGGCCGATGCCAATCATCGGCAACCATAAGGCGCTTTGCGATGTTGCTCCGGGAATCGCCATCATTGCCAATCCTGCCGCTACCAGGCACCAGGCATGGACATATTTCGCGCCAAATTGTTTGACCACCGGCACCATCATCAGCGCCGACACAAATGCGATAAAATTATAGAATGCACCAGCAAGCCCATATTCCAACCCGGCTTGGCGAAAGGCATTGGTGCTCGCGTCGGTCGTGTCAAAGGCTGATTTGCTGAATGACAACGCAACGAACTGCCAGAAGCAAAACATCGCGTACCATTGGAATAGCTTAACCAATGCCAATTGACGCATCACTTGGGGCATCGCGCCAATGGCGTCGCCGATATCGCGAAAGGTGGTGACAACTCCCATCGGTCGCTTGCGCATTTCGGCAATCTCAGCATCGGAAAGCGGCAGCTCGCGCACGCTTAGGACCGACCAGACGATGGTACTCAATGACAAAATCGCACCAATCAAAAATGCCAGTTTTGTGGTGTCGGGAATACCATTGGCGTTAACAGCATTGGGATCCATCCCGAACTGCACAAATATCCAAGGAGCTGCATAAGCGAGCGTTTGTGCAAGCCCGGTAAACGCGCTTTGCATGAGAAACCCTGCGCGGTGCTGGTCTTCGTTAAGACGGTCGCTTACATAGGCTCGATAAGGCTCCATTGTCACATTATTGCCAGCATCGAGAATCCAGAGCAGAGATGCAGCCATCAATAGCGTGCTCGAATAAGGCATGACCAGCAGCCCCAGGCTACATAATATTGCGCCGATCAGGAAATAGGGCGTCCGCCTTCCCCAGCGAGTCACCGTCCGGTCGCTCATCGCGCCAATAATCGGCTGGATTACCAGCCCGGTCATTGGCCCGGCCAGCCACAATAAGGGCAACGCCGACTCCTCGGCACCCAAATATTTGTAGATCGGGCTCATGTTGCTTTGCTGCAGTCCGAAACTGAACTGCAGGCCCAGAAATCCAAGGTTCATCTGGATAATCCGCCAATATGATAACCGCGGCTTCCGGTGCAATATTGCCATCATTCTCTCCTGTCCCGTGCGTATCGGTAATAGCTCGCACGCGGATTGCAACAAACGTTTGCATCAGGGATTTGTTTATCTCTTGCCTTGGCGAACAATCGCCCGCACAAAGAATCAAAGGAACTAAAATGGTCGATCAAGGGCGGATTAGAAATATCACCGACCTCGCAAAACTTGCCGGGGTTTCACCGGGTACGGTATCGCGCGCGCTCGCCAATTCGGAGTTGATAGCGACAAAAACGCGAGAGCGGATCCAGGCGTTGGCGCTTGAACATGATTTCCGGCTCAATGTTATGGCACGCAATCTGCGGACCAAACGTACCGGAGCGATCGGCGTGTTGATTCCGCTCGGGCACGAAATAGCACAACATATTTCTGACCCGTTCTTCATGACATTGTTGGGCCATTTGGCCGATGCTTTGACCGAACGTGGTTATGATCTGTTGCTGTCGCGGGTTATTCCGACTGATCCGGGCTGGCTCAGTAGAGTGGTCGATTCAGGACGGGTCGACGGCGTACTGTTGATTGGCCAGTCCGACCAGTTTGCAGTGATCGACTCGCTTGCCGAGCGCTATTTACCCATGGTCGCATGGGGTGCCAATCTGCCTGGACAAATTCATTGCTCAGTCGGGTCGGATAATCACAAAGGCGGTCAGCTGGCGACACGGCATTTGATCGAACGGGGCTGTCGCAACTTTGCATTTTTCGGTGATCCGGTGGCACCGGAAATTTCCGAACGGCTTGCCGGCTGTCGCACTGCTTTGGCCGAAGCTGGAATGGGCGATACGCTGACCATATTGCCAGCGCATCTTATTGCTGAAACCGCGCATCCGACCATCAGCAAATGGCTCGATGAAACACAGGCCATTCCAAACGGAATTATTGCAGCATCCGATGTGATCGCGATGAGCGCACTGCGAGCGTTATCCGAACATGGGGTATCGGTGCCGAGCGAAGTACGCGTTGTCGGTTATGACGATCTGCCCTTTGCCAACCAGACAGTACCGACGCTTTCGACTATAAAGCAGGATTTATCAGCGGGTGCCGCCCATATGGTCGATCTGCTGTTTCGCCGGATCAGCGGAGAGAATACGGGGTCGGTTGTGTTGGAGCCGACGCTCGTCGTTCGCCAGTCAAGCTAGCTCACAATATCTTGCGCCAGGGCAAGGCCGCCAAGGATACCTGCGTTATCACCCAAGGTCGGATGCACGATGACGTCCGCTGCATTGCCCCTGAAATAACCTTTGCCGAGTTGCTCAGCCGTTTTACGGACGCGTTCGATCAATCCTGGCGTTGCCATAACCCCGCCGCCCAATATAATTTTACCGGGCTCCATGATCGACTGTAACGTCGTCGCTAGCTGGGCCAGATACCAGGCGATAATTGAATGGCCTTCATGATCATCCGGAAGTTCCGACAGCGACGCCCCCCAGCGTGCTTTGATCGCGGGACCACTTGCCAAACCTTCCAGGCAATCACCATGAAACGGGCAAATCCCGGCAAAGCCCAAATCCCGCTCATGTCGCGGTGGATAGAAATGCCCCATTTCTGGATGCGAAAGCCCATTAAGCGGGCGTCCATCGACAATTGCGCCAGCGCCGATGCCGGTACCGACGGTTGCGTAGACACTGACTGTTTGGTTTCGTCCCGCGCCCCACCTCGCTTCGGCGAGAGCGGCTCCGTTAACGTCGGTATCGAAACCAACCGGCAAGCCCAGTTCGCGTTCGACCAAGCCGCCAAAGTTACAATCGCTCCATCCCGGTTTGGTGGTCGCGGTGATGTAGCCCCAATTCGGAGCCGAGCGATCAAGTTCGAGCGGCCCGAAGCTGGCGATTCCGATCGCGGAGATCGGACCGTGCTGTGTCACCGCGTTACGCATCCACGCAATTGCCGCGCCGATTGTTTCTTCAGGAAATGTCGTGTCAAAGCGTGCCGTATCGCGGATGTCGTCAGGGGCTCCGACAATGCCAACCACGAACTTGGTGCCGCCTGCCTCGATACAGCCGTAAAGCCGATCGCTCATGCCAGCCCAACCAACTTTGTGCTTTTGCCGTCGATCTCGATCTTTAGCATTGGCGCAATCGTGCCGCCAAACTGCGCGCGATTTACGTCCGGATCGGCAAACGGGTCCCGGCCCTTTAGTCCCCAATGATCGATGAAGCTGACAACCTCCAACGTGTCGAGCACTTGCCAACAATAGGCCTGACGTGGTTCGGCGGCTGGGTTGGCGATGACCAGTCCAGTGCCGTTCAAGGGTTCAAATGGGCCTGTAGCCGATTGCCCAACCATGCCGTAGAGCCCGGTTGGCCCTTTCGGACCCTCTGGTGCAAATACGCTGTTTTGTGTCGACCAAAACAAATAATATAGGCCATCGCGGCACAGCATGTGCGGGCGCTCCATCTCGTTTGCGACACCGTCGGCGCTAACAACCGGCGGCAACAGCGTAAATCCGGTGCAATCGACGTTAATAGCGGCACGCGCAATTCCTATAACGCCACTGCAAGCGTGGGTCGAGCGCGGCTGCGAACCTGTGAAGAAAATATACTCGCGCTTGTCCGCTGGATCGCAAAAGTAATAAGGGTCGCGAAAACCACGCAGGCTGCCGGGCACACCCTGCTCTTTCGCTAAATCCGCATAAAACATACCGTCGTTTACAACCAACGGCTCCGCTCCGCTCCATTCGATAAAAGCTGGGGTTGCTCCGGATAAATCAAGATAGCCAGTTGTTTGAAACAGTCGTTGCTCAAAACTGTGCGCAACCTCGCCGCGACGCCCGGTTGCTGTGAAATAGGCAGTAATGCTATTCGATCCGGCGTTGTACCGCGCAGAGCCCGACCACTCACGCGAGCCGGGATTTAGGTCATTGGGGAATAGAAGCCCGCAGTCCCGCCAGATATCATTCGAGTGAAACAACAGCCGGATGCGCGCAACGTCGTGACGCATGCCCGGGTCATCAAGCCGAGGTGCCGACAATATCATCCACAGCGTTCCGTCTGCAATTTGGGCGATACTGCCATCGGCATTTTGTACCGGCCAGATATCCCACAGATCAAATTGCGGCAACAGCGGTAACGCCTGAACGGCGTCGATCAAAGGGGGAGATGGCAAGGGCCGTGCGCCGATCGCGGCAATATGCTCGCGCGTCCAACGGGATATCATGTACTCACTATCCGCCCTAACATATGAAAGATGGCACTCTGAAGACCACCTACCGCTCTCTTCGAGCATT
>JBKJLZ010000012.1:0-5144 GCA_046596705.1 Sphingorhabdus sp.
CGCATATGCGTGAATGATATATTTTCAGCAGGTTGCCGCCTTGAAAATCTTTGCGCCTTTGCGTGAAATAAATCTTGGTGCGCTCGCCGTTTTTCGGGAAGCATTATTCCAGAACCAAACCCGTCAGCCCCAGTTTCACGGCCAGCCCAATCAGCACCAGCGCCAATACCACGCGCACCAGCCAGCCGACTGCTGCCTTGGTTGCCGAGCGCTTCGCATCTCGCCACGCAGACAGCAGCTCACGGAGCTCGGCCATATCCTTCGACGCCTTGTCATCTGCCAGCCCGAGCCGCGCGAGCGCGCGCGCCGCGCCTTGTTCCGACGCTTCAGCGATCACCCCGTGCAACAGGCCCAGGTTCAGGCTTTTGATTTCGGTTTCAGGAATATTCGGTGTCATATCAGCGTCCTTCTGCAAGCAATTTGGAGTCACGCGCTTTTTGGGTTACACGTTGGTTATGGGCCGGTGGATCTTCACTGTTATCGTAATTCTAATGCTCGTTGCGGGCACCTATTGGTTCCTGCAAAGCAAGGGTGTTCAAAACTGTTACGACAGAGGCGGGCAATGGGATTACGCGCGCTGGACCTGCGATACCTGACTCAGCCCGACGATCTGCCGCTTTTCATGCGGTTCGAGAAAATCCGCCGCCGATACTTGCGCCCATAAACGCTCGCGGTCTTCGCTCAGCGCTGGGATGGCATCGAGATCGACACCAAGAGTAAGGTCGGTAGAATCCGTTCGTCCGAAATGCGGCCGCAGTCCCTGCACCAGACCGTCCAGTATCTTGCCTGCCAACGGCAATATCGCTTGCTGCCACAGCGCGCGATTGGCCTCGCGGTAGTTTGAATATGTCGCGTCACCCGGCAGTCCGAGCAACACAGGTGGCACTCCAAAGGCCAACGCAATTTCTCGCGCTGCGCCTTCTTTCAACCCGACAAAATCCATTTCGGCCGGGGTCATCGACATTGCCTGCCACTTAAGGCCACCCTCAAGCAACATCGGGCGGCCGGCGTTGCCGCTTCCCTGAAAACCAGCCGCCAGCTCTTGCTTCAGCTGATCGCGTTGTTCACCGGACAATACCGACCCTTCGCTTGGTTCGTACAACAACGCCCCTGAAGGCCGCGCCGCATTGTCGAGCAACGCCTTGTTCCACTTCGCCGCTGCATTGTGGATTGCCACCGCCCCCGACGCCGCGCCCAGACAGCCAAGGCCATAATGGTCATCAAGCGGGTGCATGTTGCGGATATGAATGACGCACTCGGCAGGAATTCGCGTCGCCGCATCGCCAGCGCGATAAGCAAATGCCACCGGCCAGCCACGCGCATCGGCCTCGACCGCCACACGTTCTGGGCGAAGTGCATAAAGCTCGCATGGGCGACCGTCGGGGCCAGGCAGCATTTCGACATAGGCATTGCCGTGCAGCAGCAGATGCACCGCTACGGTCTCGATCAATCCCTGCCCGCCCGATGTCGCCCCGACCAGCGCAAGTATGGTTTCGTCGGAGGAGGTCAGCGGCGCTGACGCCACCCCTTCGGCCACCAGCCGCACCGCCCGCTGTGCAATAGCATTGTGGAGATAACCCTCACGCACCTGCTGCTCGTAACTACGCGGCCATTCGCCAAGCGAAGCCGCCCCATAAGTCGCCATGCCCGCCAACCGATCGAGCGAAACACGCGTCTTTGCCGGACGCGCAAATGCCCGCCCGGTCGATTTCCAACCGAAGATTTTCATTTTGATTTTCCTATAATCTGCCGCTTAACCAGCGAACTTAATCTAGTTCCTGCAAATCCAGAAACATCAGCGGCGTATCTTTCGCCCGATTTGCCTTAGTGTCCAGTAATCGAAAGCCAAGCCGCTCGTAAAAGGTCACAGAAGCAGGCTTGGCATCAAGAATAACAAAGCGACATCCAACCAGAGGCTGGATCGACTGTTGCGCGATACCAATAACAAACCTCACTAACGCACGGCCCAAGCCGATATTTTGCGCTCCTTCATCGACCGCCAGACGCGCAACGCGGATGGCTGGTTGATACTCGTAACGATCTGCGCCGACCTTGTCGGTAATTGAATATGTTTGCTCGAATGCAACTTCTGCGCACATAACACTGATATAAGCCAGAACCTTCGGATCGTCGTTCCGCTTCGCTACATAGGTCTGCGTCAGATTGGCCTTTGACGACTTCAATGCATCACGCCGGATAAATCTCACAAGCGGGCTGTCTACGGCATCGGGCAAGCGAAATTTACTGACTTGGTCAGTTTCGCTGGCTTCCAATGTTTTGACGATAATGGCCCCGCTCACAGAGCAGTGCTAGTGATTATTTTACTGCAATGTCAACAACAACGAAGCCATCTCGCGTAAACGCTTCGGCCATCTTTCGACCACTGTTTGCTGTGTCCTTGGCTGCTTTGCTCGGGCGACCATAGCGGACCTGATTGCGGAACTTGACCGCATCTTCGCCAGTCAAACGAAGACCGCCAAAAGTATTGGAATGAATTGCCATGACTGCCTCCTTTCGTTTCTGCATCGCGCTGATACTGATGCCTATATATATTGAATGACACATTAAGTAACCAAAAAAGATACCCAACACGTCACAACAAACTCACCCTCGGCCCTGCCCTCGCCTTGCCCAGCATCAGCTCGGTCATCGCCCACACCAAGGCATCCGCTCTGTCAGGCGAGCGTCCCGGGCCTTCGTATCCGCCGCCGGTAACCAGCCCGCACATCTCGTCCTCAAGTTCGGGAAACGCGGCCGTATGGAACGCGCGGCCCGCCCCATACAGCGCTGCGACCGGCTCGGCCCGAGCCGATTTCCCGCGGCTGGCGTGCACGCGTTTTACCGGCATCGCCAGGTCGGCGGCGCGCAGAGTGCTTTCGACCATATTGCCGCCTTGATTGTCCTCGGCAACCACTCGGTCAGCGCCCCACATCTCGACCGCACCCGCCACTGCGCGCGCCCATCCTTCGGGCGATGCGCCCTTTACGCTATGGTCAGCGAGGACATAGGCCTTGCCATCCGCGCCCAGACCAACCGCGACAATCCCGCAGGCATCGCCATGCGCCGATACCGGCGGGTCAACACCGATGACGATCCTCTTAAATTCTGGCAAATACTGCTCACCCTTGGTCCGTAGGCGCTGCCGCTCAAGCAAATCCCTGCCCCAAAGCGCTCCCTCCACATCCTCGATCAGTTCACCATCAAGTTCCTGCCGCCCCCAGCGCGTTCCTTCATAAAGCGCGGTCACGCCCTCGATAAACTCCGCTGGCAGATTTGACCTGTTATCATTGGTCCGTCCGTTGGTCCGCACCACGCCCCCTTCGTCAACCAACCGTCTGACAAGCGGCACCGGGCGCGGCGTCGTTGTCGCCATCACTTTGGGACTAATGCCCAGTCGCAACCCAAGCATTAGATTATCCCATGTGGCGATGCCGTGCGGCCATTTGGCGATCTCGTCGGCCCAGGCAAAATCATGTTGCGGCCCGCGTAAAGATTCAGGTTCGGCCGCCGAATACAGCAAGGCAACGGCACCATTGGGCCAGGTCAGCTTTCGCAACGACGGTTCCCAAACCACATTGTCGTTCGCCGTCAGCGCCAGCAACCCGCTTTCGCCTTCAACCATTATGCTTCGCGCTTCGCTAAGCGTAGCGCCGACCAACGCGATCCGAGCACCCGGGTTGGCAAACGCCAGATCGCGCACCCATTCGGCACCCATTCGCGTCTTACCATAGCCGCGCCCCGCCATCACCAGCCATATCCGCCAGTCGGTCGCCGGGCATATCTGATCGTCGCGCCGCCAGAAATTCCATCTTGCCGCTCCTTCAGTTTTTTTCAACGTCCAGCTTTTGATCGTTTTGACCATCTGGTCGTGCGGCAGTTGCAATAACGCTTGCGCGTTAAGCGTGGCCATCGGTCTTCTTTCCCTCAAGCGATATCCCGGCCCGCTCTCGCATCTGGGTTAGCTTGAGGATTAACTGCGCCTTCAGTACGCTTAGATCGGCGTGCGCGCGCCGAACCGGCATTTGCGGTGCCGCCTTTGCACTAGCCCGGTGAACGGCCAGCAAACCCAATCTGAGCCGGTGTTTTTGCGCACGCGCCTTCAACATGCCGTCGCTGATTTTGCCGTCCGCTGCTTGCAGAGCTTCGGCCAGCATATCTGACTCCAGTCGGGCATAGCCTTCGGCCAATGCGACTGACCAGTCAGCACGAAATGTAGATGAGCGGCGGCGTTCGGCATAGACTGCGCTGCTACTTAGACCGGCCAGACGCGCCGACCGGGAAACATTCGCGGTCTCGGACAAAGCGCTGAGAAACTCCTTTCGCGTCGCGGCATTCAACCGCGCGCCGTGCTTTCTGGGCATATGAGAATTGGACATCCTAGTCCTCCCTTCGCAATAATGTTGGGCAATAAAAAAGGCCGGAAGCGATTGCTCCTCCAGCCCGTCACACACTCAAGGCCAGCGCCTTGGGTGCGAATCACTATTTTCAACTATGACAAACTATAACCAGACAGTGTCACGATGTCAATCATATTTTTCCTATATGGTTATATTTGCTCCCGGGGGGCCTCTGGATGTGTGTAATGCTGACCGATTATTACCCGCTGGCAGAGCGAACTTGGCTGCCGAAGGAGCAACCAAAAGCCGCCAGTGAGCGACATGACCCCTTTTCATACGCTCAACCAAGAACATCATTTTTGCGATCGCACGGCGCAACCATACGTGTATTTGTTTGGTTTGCTCGGCTTCAGATCAGCCATCGTCCTTTTATAGATGTAAACTGGCTCGCCGTACATGGGGTCATTTGCTAGACTGTTTCACAATAGCTGCAAAAGCCGCTGTATCCATGGCATGCGTCGAGATTGTATCACCGGACGGATTGGTCGATAATTTAACAATAACGACGTTCTGTTTGGGATTAATCACGAGATGCTGACCGAACAGGCCTTTAGCTTCAAACGTGCCATCGGCATCGTTGGGCATCCACCACTGGTTCCGATAGCTGTAACCGGTACGGACAGTCGCCTGTGCCGACTTGGAAAAGGCATCGCGCGTTTTGCCATCACGCAACGCATCGAACGAAGATTTTCCTAGCAAGGTGTTCTTGCGGTTGGCGCTGTCTGAGAGCGATTGACCAAGCCGGGC
>JBKJLZ010000053.1:0-6492 GCA_046596705.1 Sphingorhabdus sp.
GTCGCGATCGCCGTTGCAGCTTATGGAACTGATCGGACTGTTGAGCGCGCTGAAGCAATGTTATGTCGCGCGTGACAAGCTGGTGCCTGAATTCTTGCTCGACGCGCTGGGTCGTGCAGTGCCTGCACTGCTTGGCCTGACACATAGTGATGGCGGGCTGGGTGCATGGCAGGGTTCGGCACATATAGGTGCGGATCGGATAGAGGCATTGGTCGCAGCCAGCGCTGTGCGTGCACGCCCGCAGCGGCAAGCGCTTGATTGGGGCTATCAGCGCGTTTCTGCTGGAAGTTCTATATTGTTGCTGGATGCCGGGCCACCCCCACATGCCCGGCAGTCGGCATCAGGTTGCGCATCCACTCTGGCTTTCGAGCTATCGCGTGGAAAGCAAAGGATCATCATCAACTGCGGCGGGTCTGCTTTGGCGGGGGCGAGCATCCCGACGTCGCTGGCTAGGGGACTGCGCACGACGGCGGCGCATTCGACGCTGTGTATCGGCAACAGCAATTCCACTGCAATCCTGGCCGGCGGGCAGCTGGGCAAGGGTGTCGCAGAGGTCGGGCTGGACCGGCGCGACGTTGATAATGCAACACGGATCGAGGCAAGCCACGATGGCTATGCAAAGGCTTATGGTTACATTCATTCACGACTTTTGATCCTGCGTTCGGACGGCATGGAACTGCGCGGCGAGGATACGCTTTTGCCGCGCGGCAAGCCAAAGGATGGTGCGACTGTTCATATCCGTTTTCACTTGGGCCCGGGCATTGAGATCACCCCGACCGATAAAGCGCAGGCCGCGTTGCTGCGGATGGACGACGGCAGCAGCTGGGCATTCGCGACCACAGGGGGAACACTGTCTATCGATGATAGTCTGTGGGTTGACGAGGAAGGCCGTCCTAGCCCGACACGTCAGCTTGTGATTGCTGCCGATGCTGATAAGGGCGGCCTCACCATAGGATGGCAGCTCCGCTTTTTGGGATAAGAAAATGACTGATGTAATGGTTAAACGCGCACTTTTGTCCGTGTCGGACAAGGCGGGATTGGTCGAACTGGGCCATGCATTGGCGGCTCGACATGTTGAGCTGGTCTCGACCGGCGGTACGGCAAAAACGCTTCGTGAAGCGGGCCTGCAGGTCAAGGACGTGAGCGAGTTGACCGGCTTTCCCGAGATGATGGACGGTCGGGTAAAGACGCTGCATCCAACAGTTCATGGCGGCCTTTTGGCGGTCCGCAACAATCCCGAGCATCTTGCTTCGATGAAGGAGCACGGCATCGGTGCCATCGATCTCGTGGTGGTCAATCTTTATCCCTTTGCGGCGACGGTTGCGAAGGGCGCGAGCCGCGATGAGATTATCGAGAACATCGATATTGGCGGCCCTTCGATGGTGCGCAGCGCAGCGAAAAACCATGACGCGGTGATAATTATTACCGACCCATCGGATTACGACTTGCTGGTGGCAGAGCTGGAAGAACAAGGCGGAACAACAACTCTCGCTTTCCGCCGAGCAATGGCGGCAAAGGCTTATGCGGCGACTGCTGAATATGACTCGATGATTGCCAGTTGGTTTGCCTTTTCCGACCAGCAGCAGATGTTCCCGCAAAGCTTGACGGTGCCGTTGAAACTGGGACAGTCTTTGCGTTATGGCGAAAACCCCCATCAGCAGGCCGCGCTGTATTTACCCGCTTTTGCCCCGGGCGGTTCGCTTGCCGACCATAAGCAAATTCAAGGTAAGGAACTGTCGTTCAATAATTTAAACGACGCTGATGCTGCTCTCGAACTGGTCAGCGAATTCCGCGACGGTCCGCCAACGGTGGTAATCGTCAAACATGCCAACCCGTGCGGGGTAGCGACCGGTGAGACCTTGATCGAAGCATATCGGGCCGCGCTCGAATGCGACAGCGTGTCGGCTTTTGGCGGCATCATCGCGGTCAACCGGCCGCTGGACGGCGCTACGGCAGAGGCGATATCCGAGATATTTACCGAGGTTGTCGCGGCACCCGACGCCGATGATGAAGCGAAGGCCGTGTTTGCCAGGAAGAAGAATCTGCGCCTGATCCTCACTGGCGGCCTGCCCGACCCAACGCGTGGCGGGACGATGTTGAAAAATATTGCCGGCGGTGTCCTTATGCAATCGCGCGATAATGGTTCGGTCGCCGATAGCGATTTAAAGATCGTCACCAAACGCCCACCTACCGCCCAGGAACTTGACGATTGCCGTTTTGCGTGGACCGTGGCGAAGCATGTGAAGTCGAATGCGATTGTCTACGCCAAAGACGGCGCAACGGCAGGCATTGGTGCGGGTCAGATGAACAGGCGGGACAGCGCTCGTATTGCCGCAATCAAGGCGGCAGAGGCGGCTGAAACCTATGGTTGGGCAACGCCGCGCACGGTGGGTTCAGCAGTCGCGTCGGACGCATTTTTTCCGTTTGCCGACGGTTTGATTGCCGCTGCCGAAGCAGGGGCAACAGCGGTCATCCAACCTGGCGGATCAATGCGCGACGACGAAGTAATCGCCGCCGCTGATGAAGCCGGGCTCGCCATGGTGTTCACTGGCATGCGACATTTCAGGCATTAGTTCAGTGCGCCAGAATCTGAAGCATGTTGCCCTGATCGTTCGCGATTATGACGAGGCAATCAATTTCTTTGTCGGGCTGTTAAACTTCAGGCTTGTCGCCGATGAATACCAACCCGAGCAGGACAAGCGTTGGGTTCTCGTTGCTCCGCCTGGTTCGGGGCCGGAAGGCGCATCCCTTTTGTTGGCCCGTGCGACGACCGACGAGCAGATCAAGGCAATCGGCAATCAGTCGGGAGGGCGGGTATTCCTGTTCCTTGAAACAGATAATTTTGACCGCGATTTTCTGGCAATGACCGCAAAAGGCATTCGCTTTGTCCGCGAGACCGCCACGCAAGCCTATGGCAAGGTGGCGGTGTTCGAGGACTTATACGGTAACTTGTGGGATCTGGTTCAATTTAATTGAAGCTCAGCCAGCGCGCTTGACTGGACCACGGTAGCCACCAGCTCCGGATTTCTTAGGACCATAATTGCGTGCCGGTGCACCGGGATCGCGGCCCCGGCCATCGCCGCGTGCAGCGTGTGCGCGGTCGGCGGTTGGGCGGCGGTCGCTATTATCGTTACGGGGGCGTTCGGTACTACCGTCGCGTGGTCCAAGGCTCGGTTGCCAGCCGCCTTGCGGGGCGAAAGTGCGCTGGCGGGTTTCGCCATTGCGACCGGTGCCGCCATTGTTGCCACCGAGTTTCTTGCCAGCATAGTTGGTGCGCCCGCCCCCAGGCTGACCACCACCACGACCGCCACGTGCTTGCTGTTGCGGACGGTTATCTTTGGCAGGTGGCGGTAGGGCCGCGACAGCTTCGCGGAAGCCTTCAGGAAGACCAAGCGTCATTGCGCGTACACCGGTCAGGCGCTCGATGTCCTTCATGTACCCGCGCTCGTCACCGGCGACAAAACTCATCGCGATGCCTTCCCGACCCGCACGCGCGGTGCGGCCGATGCGGTGAACATATTGTTCAGGCACATTGGGGAGTTCGAAATTGAATACATGGCTGACGCCGGGGACGTCTATGCCGCGTGCGGCAATGTCGGTGGCGACCAAGATTTTGATCTGACCGTCACGGAACGATTGTAGCGCAGCTGTGCGCTGGCCCTGAGATTTGTTGCCATGGATCGCAGCAGCCTTGATACCGGCACCGGCAAGCCCACGGACAACACGGTCAGCACCATGCTTAGTGCGCGTAAAGACCAACGCCCGGTCGATCTCTTCGCTTTGCAGCTTGAGCGTGAGCAAAGTTTGCTTCTCGCGCTGTTCAACAAATGTGACGAACTGTTCGACACGCTCAGCGGTCGTGGCTGCGGGCGCAACCGACACGCGCACCGGATTGTTGAGGAAGCGGTTGCCAAGCTCGGCAATGGCCTTGGGCATTGTGGCAGAGAAGAACAAAGTCTGGCGCTGTTTCGGCAACAACTGGTCGATGCGCTTTAACGCGTGGATAAAGCCGAGATCCATCATCTGGTCAGCTTCGTCGAGTACGAAGATTTCAACGTCCTTGAGTGTTACCGCACGCTGTTCGATCAAGTCGATCAAACGGCCCGGTGTTGCTACAAGAATATCGACACCGCCAGCCAGCTTTTTCTTTTGGCTGAAAATTGGCATGCCACCGAAAACGCATTCGGTCTTCAGGCCAAGGAATTTGCCATAGGTGCGGAAGCTGTCTGCAATCTGTGCGGCGAGTTCGCGCGTCGGCGACAGCACTAACATCCGGCAGCTATATTGCTGGCGCGCTTTTGGCTTGGTGGCGAAACGGTGAAGCGAGGGCAGCGCGAACGCAGCCGTCTTGCCAGTGCCGGTCTGGGCAATACCACACAGGTCGCGGCCTTCGAGCAAAGGCGGGATCGCCTGCTGCTGGATGGGGGTCGGGGTATCGTATCCGGTGGCTTCAAGCGCCTTCAGGATGGGTTGAGCAAGGCCCAAGTCTTGGAAAAAAGACATAAATAACTTTCAAAAATGATTGCCACAGCCCTTTGGCGCGCATCCTTGAATCAGGACCGCACGGGCGCGACAGCAGGTGTTCGGGAGCAGCTTATGCCGACCCGTTGGAAACAACCCTGCGTGATATGGGAAGCCTCTAAGCTTGACGCATCTTGTTCGATCGGCGGAGCTTTTGTTCAAGCCCTCACGCTGCCGATACTGCGGCGGTAACATCCGCTCGCCTCATGCGCTTGGCGGTCCTTTGATCGCAAACCTAACAAAAGGCAAGCCGTTTTGTTCAATATGGCAACAATCTCGCGGAGTCAGGCGAGCTGCAACTTATTGTTAACCATCTATTAGGGCATTTCGTCCACAGATTTACCGAAAGCTTTTCACTAGAGGGATTGGTTAATGGGCCAGGGGCATGAAAACGTTGATGTGGCAATTATCGGGGCAGGTCCTTCGGGTCTGACTGCTGCCTATCTGCTGACAAAAAAAGGCTACAGCGTCACTGTCATTGAGAAAGACGAACGCTATGTCGGTGGCATCAGCCGCACCGTTGAAGTCGACGGTTACCGCTTCGACATCGGCGGCCACCGCTTTTTTTCAAAGTCCCAAGAAGTTGTCGATCTCTGGAATGAGATTTTGCCTGACGATTTTATACAACGACCGCGAATGAGCCGGATCTATTATGAAGGCAAATTCTACAGCTATCCGTTGCGTGCATTCGAAGCGCTTTTCAACCTTGGCATCATTCGTTCGGCTTTGTGTATGGCGAGCTACGCCAAGGCCAAGGCATTCCCAAACAAGAATGTGCGTAGTTTTCAGGATTGGACCGTTAATCAATTCGGCCACAAACTTTTCTCAATCTTCTTCAAAACCTACACTGAAAAAGTGTGGGGAATGCCCTGCGATGAAATGTCGGCTGATTGGGCGGCGCAACGTATCAAGGGCTTGAGCCTTGGCGCGGCGGTTATGGACGGGCTGAAGCGGTCGTTCGGGCTGAACAAACGCCCCAATGACGGCATGGAAACCAAGACCCTGCTCGAAACTTTCCGCTATCCACGGCTTGGACCGGGAATGATGTGGGACGCGGCGCGCGATTTTGTCGTAGCCAACGGCAACCATGTTTTAATGGGGCACAGATTCAAGCAACTGGCACAAGGCTCAGATGGCAATTTGCGGATGGCCGCAACCTGCGCCGACGGCAGCGAGGCGGTCATTACCGCCAAGCATGTGATCAGCAGCGCGCCGATGCGTGAACTCTCGGTACGCACCTATCCATTGCCGACGACATTTTTGCAGGCCAACAATCTGCGCTATCGTGACTTTCTAACGGTGGCCTTAATGATCAAGTCGGACGACTTGTTTCCCGACAACTGGATATATATCCATGACAGCAAGGTGCAGGTCGGCCGCGTGCAAAATTTCCGCAGCTGGTCCCCCGAAATGGTGCCCGATCCATCGATCGCCTGCGTTGGTCTGGAATATTTCTGCTTTGAAAATGACGGCTTGTGGTCGTCGAGCGATGACGAGTTGATCGAGCTTGCGAAAAAGGAAATGGGTATACTCGGCCTTTGCAAGCCCGAAGACGTCGTTGGCGGCGCAGTCGTCCGTCAGGAAAAAGCCTATCCGGTTTACGATGATGAATACGCCGCGAACGTAGAAGCGATGCGCGATGAACTGGAAGACCTTTATCCAACGCTGCATATGGTCGGGCGTAACGGAATGCACCGATACAATAATCAGGACCACGCTATGATGACAGCCATGCTGACGGTCGAGAACATCGTGGCCGGATCGCGCGTTTATAATATCTGGAACGTCAATGAAGACGCGGAATATCATGAGGCGGGTGACGAAGGCGCGCAGGTTGCGATCGCTGCAAAGATAACCGAAGATCAGGCAGCGGCATTGACCTCCGAGCGCGACGTGCCGAAACGTATTGTTGTTGATGCCGAAGCAAGCGGCGAAGGCCGTAAAGTCAGCAAGGCGGCCTGATTAAATGGA
>JBKJLZ010000264.1:0-3222 GCA_046596705.1 Sphingorhabdus sp.
TGAAGCCGGTGAAGAGCTCGATGGCCGTTTTCGCACTGAATTAGGCGCAGCAGCAAAAAACCTCTTCATTCTAACGTTACCTGTAAAACTGCGATCAAAAGGCGAGGAAGAGTTGTTTGGATCGGGGCCTGGCTCGCAGGACGAATTGGAAGACGCGCCCCTATTGGGACTTGGCTTTTCTCTTAGGTTGGTGCGCAGTCTTGCGCGCAACGTTGGCGGTGATCTGCGTTTTTACAACGAGGCATTGATATTATCGTTGCCAGCCACCCATTTGAGCCGTTCGAACATCCTGAGTGAGAAACGGGACTGACGTAACAAAACCACTTGCCGTCGTCTATAAGGGCAGGGTCACAAGCCAATTGCGATCGACCGGCGCTCTCAGCAGATTGAGAATTCCCGCTTGCCAGCATCGCTATTGCTCCGCTATCGGCGCGCTATGATCGGGAGACCGGTTAGGGCCTGTAGCTCAGTTGGTTAGAGCTGGCCGCTCATAACGGCTAGGTCGGGGGTTCGAGTCCCTCCGGGCCCACCATTTTCTTAATTTAATCCAGAACCGCTCTTTTCCTTTTGCGTTTCTTATCTCACCACTCTAGTGGAACGCCTGACTCGGGGAGTGGCGCAGCCTGGTAGCGCATCTGTTTTGGGAACAGAGGGTCGCAGGTTCGAATCCTGTCTCCCCGACCATTATATCGGCGACTAATAAGTCGTTGGTTTTATTAATGAAAATAGACCATTTTTGACCTGTGCAGGAATTGTGTAGATTTTTTTGATGAACGTTGGAAATCATCCGCCAGAGTTTGTGGTCCGAACGTTCTCTGTCTGACAAACCCCAAAAATAATGAACCGACATCGAATTGATGTGCACATTTTTACTTCTCGGCTTAAAATGTCGCTAGATGTTTCCAATCAGGTGGCTTTACTTAATGCGAAGGCATGGCCGATGCCGGACGCTCGGCCCACTGAGAACTCAAAGTTTCATGTGCGAAAAGCGACGTTGACTGACATGCTGACGACAGCTTATGGCGGTTTCTTTTCCACTGCATTTTGAAGGGCGCATAAAATGGCGCCAACGCCGAAATCTTCGCAGCACAAATTGCCGCAATTAGAAGGTGTGGTCTATAAAGACGCCTGAATCGCGGCCAGCCAGTGATGTATTTCCCTAGCTGCCTTTTCCCACTCGACATCGCACATGATGTCATGCGCCGTCGGGACCATTTCGTGTTTGCCGCCATAAGTACGCGCGAGCTTGCGGTTCTTGTATCGGGGGATTGACCAGTCTTTTTCGCCAGAAAGAACTAGCACAGGCATGTCAGTTGGCGCAGGCTTGGGTGTGTTTGTGTAGAATGCGTCGCGTGCGGCGGCAAAAGAGGTTAGGCCGTTCAGCCGTTTGGCAATCTTCAACCTGGCCGCCTCTGTCATGTCGGGCGACAAGAAGAATGAGAGAAATGCTGGCAATGCCAAAGCCATATCTCGCCCCATCGCCGCGTGCAACATTGCCCGCGGATGAGTGACGGTCATGCGTAACGCCGCACGGTTTGATCCGCCAATTGGTGAGGGAGCAAGCAGGACCATGCCGG
Organism: Sphingorhabdus sp.; assembly: GCA_046596705.1. Classification (GTDB taxonomy): domain Bacteria; phylum Pseudomonadota; class Alphaproteobacteria; order Sphingomonadales; family Sphingomonadaceae; genus Sphingorhabdus_B. The sequence continues at coordinate 1,578 of JBKJLZ010000264.1, forward strand.
GGTAGCCGTCGATCATTGCGAGCTTTTGCACAATCGAACCGCCCAGCGAATGACCAATCAATATCGGTTTCATGCCGATTTGATCGACAGCCCAGGCAGCATCAGCGACATAATCGGCGAGCCGCCATTCATCATGCTTCCCTGTCCGCGCGCTTGCGCCGTGATCCCGCAGGCTGATTGCATAACAATCAAAGCCACGTTCAGTGAACCAAGGCATGAAATGATCGGCCCAACACCACGCGCCGTGAAATCCGCCATGTACGAACAGCAGCGGCGGCCCCTTGCTATCACCCTTTGCACGCATAGATAAAAGTTCAAGTTTGCAAGCTTCGGGCATCATGAGTTGCTAACCCTGATCTGGCGCACAAGGCCGCGTTGCTGCAGGACGGCAAAGAGCGCAACGATTGCGGTCGAAGCGGTCTCAATCGCGATACCCACTGCATCGGCGCGCTGCCAACTGACCAGCAGCCAGATGGTTGCGATAACGACAAAGCCCCAATCCAGCAGGATGATTGTCTTGATCAGCCAATCATGCGGACGCGATGCCGCAAAGAGCAGCATCGGCACATATGATAGAAGCAATATCCCCAGCCCGTTAATCCATATCAGTGCTGGAATAGCGGTATGGCGGAGAACCAGCTCGCCCGCGAGTAAGCAGACGAGGCTGCAGGCCAGAGTAAATAACGCATTAGCACGGAGTGCAGTTGACAAATTCATGATAGCGAATCACTTTAATTATATATAGTGAGCCATTGGCTAGTGCGAAGGTGCGAAAGGTGCAAGCGGATCATGCGAGATTATAGGCAGAATTGCAGCGTCGCCCGCGCGTCGGACCTTTTGGGGGAACGATGGACCTTGCTCATTGTCCGCGACCTCCTGATTGCACCGCGCCGCTTTTCAGAATTGGAACGGCGCCTCAAAGGGATGGGCACCAATCTGCTGGCCAAACGACTGAAGGACTTGCAGGCTGCAGGGATCATCCGTCAGGAAGACGATGAAACGCCTCAATACGCTCTCACGCAGATCGGCCAGTCGCTGGAGCCACTCGTTCTTGAACTCGCCCGCTGGGGCATGCGCTGGACAGGTTTATCCGGGAAACCGGGTGGACTTCATTTCCCGGACTGGGACTTGCTGGCGCTCAAGGCGCTATTCGTTCCTAACCCTGCTCAAAAACGGCCCATCATTGCCTCGTTCGCCGACGGCGAGTGGTCAGGATGGGTGCGCATAGACCGCAACACCTTTACCTTCGGCTTGGGAGCGCCGCCCGCCATATCCGATATTGCGTTTGACTGTCCGATCTCCGCTTTGCGCAAGCCGGCGGCCATATTTGGGAGTCTTCGTGCAGCGCAACTAAAGCCTGCTGAGCAATTCTTGCAATGCTTTCCGGTCACATCAAAGGTGGTCTACGTGCCAGGCATAGTTAAATAAAGGATACACGATGAAAATAAGTCTGGCCCCAATGGCGATAATCGGCCTTTGTTCGGTTTCTGGCGAAGCGTATGCGCAGTCTGCGCTGGACAAGTATCTTAAAAAAAACACCGAAGCCGCTTCTGGTCCGAGCAACGCCGATCAACCCGGTGTCAACAAGGTGTTCAAAAGCGCCGAGGGTTATTGGCGTCTGGATGACAGCCGCGCGACCGGGGGG
>JBKJLZ010000275.1:0-2741 GCA_046596705.1 Sphingorhabdus sp.
CCATCCAGCCGCCGGTGCCGCCAAGTATGCGTTTGCCATTTTCAACAGAAAAACTGACATCGACCTCTGCCGATGGCTCGGTGAAGGGAAAATAGCTCGGACGCAGGCGGATGGTCAGGTCGTCCCGCTCAAAAAAGGCTTTTAGGAATGTCTCCAGCGTCCATTTGAGGTGCCCTAAATGGATATCTTTGTCGATCACCAGCCCTTCAATCTGGTGGAACATCGGAGTGTGAGTCGCGTCGCTGTCGCTGCGGTAAACGCGGCCTGGCGCGATAATGCGGATCGGCGGGTTTTGTGACGTCATGGTGCGGACTTGCACTGGAGAAGTGTGAGTCCTCAGTACCTTGGCCTCCTCGCCCTCATCCGCCGACATATAGAAAGTGTCATGCATCGCCCGCGCCGGATGCGTCTCGGGCATGTTGAGCGCGGTGAAATTATGCCACTGATCCTCGATCTCCGGCCCTTCGGCGACGGCAAAGCCCATATCGGCGAAGATTTCGGCCAGTTCATCCATGACCTGGCTCACGGGATGTACAGACCCGCGCGGCGTTTCGGGTGCGGGCAACGTCATATCGACTCGCTCGGTTGCGAGACGGAAATTCAGAACGGCAGTTTCCAGAGCTACTTTTTTATCGGCGATCGCCGCGGTCACGCTTTCGCGCAGGCCATTGATCAGCGGTCCCTGCACTTGCCGTTCTTCAGCCGACATTCCACCAAGGGTCTTCAGCAGAGCCGAAATACTACCCTGCTTGCCAAGCGCCGCGACGCGCACTGCTTCTATCGCGTCGATGCTATTTGCAGAATCAACTGCACTAAGGGTCTCGAACTGTAGTTTGGAGATGTCTGTCATGTCGTCCGCCTGCATAAGCAAAAGGGCGCGAACGGCAAGTGCCGCCCACGCCCTTTTGCGCAATATCGAAGTTTGAAGATTATGCCGCTTTTTCCAAAGCCGCCTTCGATTGCGCTATAATGGTGCTAAACATCGCGGCTTCGTTCATCGCCATATCAGCCATGATCTTGCGGTCGAGTTCGATACCTGCCAGCTTTACGCCGTGCATGAATACGCCATAGGTCATGCCTTCGGCGCGGACTGCGGCGTTAATGCGCTGAATCCACAAGGCGCGGAAATTGCGCTTGTTTACCTTGCGGTCGCGATACGCATATTGTCCGGCCTTTTCGACAGCCTGACGCGCAATGCGGATGGTATTTTTGCGACGGCCATAAAAGCCCTTCGCCTGTTCCAATATTCTTTTATGTTTGGCGTGGGTGGTAACACCCCGTTTGACGCGTGCCATAATCTATATCCTTTTCAGATGATGCAGCAAACGGTCAAAGACCGTAAGGTGCCCATTTTTTTATTGTCCTGGCATCAGGCGCAGAAATTACGCTAGTGCCGCGGTTTTGGCGGATATATTTGGCATTATGGCTGCTCAGACGGTGCCGTTTTCCAACGACCCCATGCTTGATCTTGCCGGTCGCGGTGATCTTGAATCGCTTCTTCACACCGCTTTTGGTCTTTAGCTTGGGCATTTTGGTCTCCTTTTGGTGAGTCCGTGTCAAGCGAACATGGCAGCCCTTTTGGCCAGCCCACTTATTCGGAAGCGACGGCCTTTAGCCGGATTCGCGGCAAAAGCAACCTTAATGATGGCATGCTAATGCCTCTAGCACATCCTCCAGCCGCGCCGGGTCGCCGAGCGCGATAACATCGCCTTCGGACGCGGCATGGAGTGGTTCGCCGTTCCAGTCGCACATCATTCCGCCAGCGTTCTCAACAACGGGCACAAGTGCCGCAAAATCGTGGAGTTTCAGGCCACTTTCGACGATAACGTCGATATGTCCGGCGGCGAGCAATCCGTAATTATAACAATCGCCGCCCCAGACCATCCGGTTATGTGCGGTTTTGGCGGCGAGCGCCATAAAATGTTCCGCATTGTGGCCATCGAAATATTGTGGGCCGGTGCTGGCGAGGACTGCGTCGGCTAGTGAAGGGCAAGCGCGGGTGCGTACCGGTTTGCCATTGAGCATGGATTCTCGTCCAGCTGCGCCCAACCAGCGTTCGCCGCTTATGCATTGGTCAATGACACCCAACACCGGCCAGCCGTCTTCCAGAAGCGCGATCAAGGTGCCGAATATAGGGCGACCAGCCATAAAACTGACCGTGCCGTCGATCGGATCGATAATCCAGCTTCGGCCTGAAGTACCCGGCTTTTCGCCAAATTCCTCCCCAATAATGGCGTCATGAGGGCATTCAGCGTCCAATATCGTTCGGATTGCCAATTCGCCCGCATGATCGGCTTCGGTCACAGGGGATGAGTCGGACTTGGCCTCGTGAACGAAATCAGCGCGGAAAAATGGACGGATCGCTTGCCCGGCCGCTTCGGCCAGACGGTTGGCGAGGGTGATATCCGCCGGGGTCATTAATCGAACAGGCTCGAGACCGAACTTTCGTCGGCAATCCGCCGTATGGCCTCGCCCAGCAACGGCGCAATTGGCAAGTGGCGGATATTCGGTGCGTCGGTGACGGCATCGGTGGCTTGAATCGAATCGGTGATCACCAGCTCTTTCAGCACTGATCCGGTTATTCGCGCTGCAGCCTCGCCCGACAGCACGCCATGAGTGCAATAGGCAACCACTTGAGTAGCACCGTCTTCCATCAAAGCGGCTGCGGCATTGCACAGCGTCCCGCCCGAATCGACCATGTCGTCGTGGAGAATGCAGAATTTCCCTTCGACATTGCCGAT